>NZ_JBWKJV010000001.1:424265-450851 GCF_056432045.1 Streptomyces sp. NPDC045701
CCATCAGCTGTGCGCATGAAGCGAAACGGCGGGTTGTTCTTATGCGACCCCCTCGAGACCCCCCCCCCCCAAGGGAATGGCGGGGGAGTACCGGGGGGGCCCCCCCCGCGCCGGTCGTCGCCCGCTAGGCGCAGTACTGCTGTTCCTTGCCGATGGAGCGGTACATGCAGTCCGCGTTCTCGATCAGTTGCAGGACCGCGTCGCGGTTGCGGGCGGTCTCGCGCTCGATGACCTCGTCGGGCGGGTAGAAGCCGCCCCCGGAGGAGGAACGCGGGTACATCTCGAAGGTGTAGCCGAAGATCTTGTGCGCGCCCCACAGGTAGTCGTCGATGGACCCGTCGGTGATGTACAGGTCGCTCGACTGCTCGGGCGTGTAGCCGTTGCTCGCGGCCATCTTGCGGCCGACCGTCGCGAAGGCGTCACGGTCGTCCTGGGTGAGGCCGGCCGCGGTGTCGCTGTAGGTGTACCCGAAGGGCCACAGGACGAGTTCGCTGTAGGTGTGGAAGTCGATGGCGGCCCTGATCTGCTGCTTGCCGCCGACGTTGCGGGAGCGGACGAAGTCGGCGACGACCTTCACCTCGGGGGCGGACTCGGCGGCCGGGCCCCGGTAGGTCTCGGAGCTCGTCGAGCCCGAGGAGCCGCCGCAGCAGCCCCACTTGAAGTTCCAGTTGCGGTTCATGTCGGTGCCGACGTACGAGGAGCCGGAGTTGGGCTGCCGGTTCTTGCGCCAGCTGCGGTAGGAGCCGGAGGCGATGTCGTACTCGCCGCCGTCCGGGTTGAGGTCCGGCACGATCCAGATCTCGCGGTTGTCGACGGCGCTGGTGATGCGGGAGTCGGAGCCGTAGCCGGCGCCGAACTCGCGCAGCAGGTACAGCGCCATCTCGACGGTGAGGTGCTCGCGGGCGTGCTGGTGGTGGGTGAAGAGGATCTCCGGCTCGTTCTCGTCCGCCGCCACGTTGTCGCTGATCTTGATGGCGACGATGTCGCGGCCCTGGTACGACTTGCCGATGACGCGGCGGCTCATGATGTTCGGGTACTGCTGGAGCCGCTGGGAGATCTCCGCGTTCATCTCCGCGTAGGTGTGGTAGCGGGCGTCGGCGGAGGGAAAGTCCATGGTGCCGAGGGCCTTGCCGCCGGTGCGGTCGGGCGGGGCGGGCAGGACCTCCAGCCGGTGGCCGAGGGCCCGCAGCTTCCGCGCCTGGTCGGCGTTGGCGCTGACGACGACGGCGTGGGAGTCCGCCTCGTCGATCGATACGCCGGTGGCGAGCAGGGCGGTCCGCTCGGCGGGGGTGGACGGGCCGTGGATCTCGTACTGCCGGACGACCTCCTCCACGGTGGCGGCGGGGGCGGCCGGCACGTCGGTGGACGTGGTGGCGGTGGCGGTGAGCGGTGCCGCGACGGCGAGGGCCAGCAGGGCCGTGAGGGTGGCGGACCTTCTGCCGCGTATGCGCATGCGCATGCTGTCTCCTGCGGTGGGGGGTACGGGACGGGTCGCCCCGTGCGACGCATCGTCCGGCGGTGGCATGACCGCGTCAAGTACGCCTTCGGCCGGGTCCCCTCGTCGCGCCCCCTTGCGCGATCACCGCGCGCCGCGCTTTGGTGACGTTCACGTCGGGTCGACGTCGGGTGGAGGAAAGGCGGCACCGCATGGCAGACACCGCACGACAGAGCGGGACCGAGGGCACCGGCGGCCCCCCGCCGCGCAGGGCGAGCTGGCGCCACATCGGACCCGGCATCGTGGTGGCCGCGACCGGCGTGGGCGCCGGCGACCTGGTCGCCACGCTCATCGCGGGCAGCAAGTTCGGCTACACGCTCCTGTGGGCCGCCGTCGCCGGCTGCCTCGTCAAGATCTCGCTGGCCGAGGCCGCCGGCCGCTGGCACCTGGCCACCGGACGCACCCTCTTCGACGGCTGGCGCAGCCTCGGCGCGTGGACCACCGTCTACTTCGCCGGGTACGTCGCCATCTGGGGCTTCGTGTACGGCGCGGCCGCCATGTCCTCCAGCGCCCTGCCCCTCCAGGCGCTGTTCCCGGGCGTCATGGACCTCAAGTGGTGGGCCGTCCTGTGCGGGCTGGGCGGGCTGGTCTTCGTCTGGTTCAACCGGTACGCCGTCTTCGAGAAGGTGATGACGCTGCTCGTCGGCGTCATGTTCGTCATCACCGTCTACCTCGCCGTCCGCGTCACCCCGCACCTGGGCGAGGCGCTCGCCGGCCTCGCGCCGGTCCTCCCGGACGGCTCGCTGATCTACACCCTCGGCCTGATCGGCGGCGTCGGCGGCACCATCACGCTGGCGGCGTACGGCTACTGGGTCAACGCCAAGGGCTGGACGGACACCTCCTGGATGAAGGTGATGCGCCTGGACAACCGGGTCGCCTACATCACCACCGGGGTCTTCGTCGTCGCCATGCTGTTCGTCGGCGCCGAACTGCTGCACTCCTCCGGTGTCGCGCTCGCCAAGGGCGACAAGGGCCTGCTGGACCTCGGCGGGGTCCTGGAGGACCAGTACGGCACGGTCACCGCGAAACTGTTCCTCATCGGCTTCTTCGCCACCTCCATCACCTCCCTCATCGGCGTCTGGCACGGCGTGAGCCTGATGTTCGCCGACTTCGTGACCCACTTCCGCGAGGGCGCCGGGGGCGGCACCACCACGGGCGAGGCGGTCGCCGCCGGCACCCGCGAGAAGTCGCTGCCCTTCCGCGCCTACCTGCTGTGGCTCACGTTCCCGCCGATGTCGCTGCTCTTCCTGGACCAGCCGTTCGGCCTGGTCATCGTCTACGGGGTGATCGGCGCCTTCTTCATGCCGTTCCTCGCCCTCACCCTGGTCTGGCTCCTCAACTCCTCCCGTACGCCGCGCGAGTGGCGCAACGGCGCGCTGAGCAACGGTGTCCTGGGCGCGGCCGGGCTGCTGTTCCTGGTGCTGTGCGTCCAGCAGGTGCGCGAGCTGCCCTGGTAGGGGCGGGCAGGGCCCCGGTGGCCATACTGGTCGGCATGACGACGCCCCCGGGGTTCGGCCCGCCGCCACCGATACAGCCGCCGTACGGCGCGCCACCGGCGCCGTACGGCGCTCCCGCCCCCTACCAGGGCCCCGCTCCCGCCCCGTACCCCGGACCCGGTGCCGTCCCGTACGCCGCTGCCCCCGCCCCGTACCCCTTCGGGCCGCCGGTGCCGGTGCCCGCCGACGGGCCGGAGTTCGTGGCGCACGACCGGCGCAACTCCGTGATCGTGGACCCGTCCGGGGTGTCGCTGGAGGTCGACGGCCACACCATGGACCTCCCGTGGGCCGGCATCGCGACCGTGCACGCCGCCCCGGCCCCGTACGGCCAGGTGCTCATGGTGGCCGTCGCCCACCCCGGAGGCATGCTGTACGAGTGCCGGGTCGCCGCCAGGCGAAAGGCCCAGCTCCACCAGTGGCTGGCGGAACTGGGCCCCGTGCTGCACCACTACCTCGCGAACCGGGCGTGAGCGCTACGGCAGGTTGTGGACGTGCGGTCCGACCGCGTTGGACCAGGCGTTGCCGGCCGTGGCGTCCCAGTTCGTGGACCAGGTCATCGCCCCGCGCAGCGCCGGGTAGGTCTTCGACGGCTTGAACGAGCCGCAGCCGGTGCCGCGTGCCAGGCAGTCCAGCGCGTTCCTCACGACCTGCGGGTCGACGTAGCCGCTGCCCGCGCCACGCGTCGAGGCGGGCACGCCCAGGCCGACCTGGGAGGCGTCCAGGCCGCCCTCCAGCTGGATGCAGGCGAGCGCCGTCAGGAAGTCGACGGACCCCTGCGAGTAGACCTTGCCGTCGCAGCCCAGCATCGAACCGCTGTTGTAGTACTGCATGTTGACCACCGTCAGGATGTCCTTCACGGCCAGGGCCGTCTTGAAGTACTCCGTCCCGGTGCTCTGCATGTCGATGGTCTGCGGCGCCATCGTCAGCACCATCCCCGGCCCCGCCTTCGCCGACAGCTGGCGCAGCGCCTTGGTCAGGTACGTCGCGTTGATGCCGTGCTCCAGGTCGATGTCGACCCCGCTGAAGCCGTACTCCTGCATCAGGGCGTACGCGCTGTTCGCGAAGGCCGTCGCCGACGCGTCGCTGTTGATGGTGACGTTGCCCTTCTCGCCGCCCACCGAGATGATCACCGACTTGCCGGCCGCCTTCTTGGCCGCGATGTCGGCCTTGAAGTCGGCGACCGAGGCGTAGCCGACGGCCGGGTCGAGGTTGAAGACGATCTGGCCGGGCGTCGCGGTCGAGTCGGCGAACGACACGGCGATGATGTCGTACTGCGCCTGCACGTCCCGCAGCTTCTGCACGGTGGCGCCGTTGTTGAAGTTCTGCCAGTAGCCGGTGAGCGCGTGGCGCGGCACCGCCGGGTTGGGGCCGGGCCCGGTGGCCGACGTCCTCGCGGTGACGGCCGTGGACTTCGCCGACTCGCCGGCCGTGTTCGTGGCGCTGACCTGGAAGCCGTACGAGGTGTTCGCCGCCAGCCCGGTCACGGTCGCCGACGTACCCGTCACCGCCTGGACCTTGGCGCCGTCCCGGTAGACGTTGTAGCCGGTCGCCCCGGAGACGGGGCTCCAGCTGAGGGCCACGGACGACGTGGTCACGGCGCCGGCGGTGAGCCCGGCGGGCGTGGCGGGCACCACCGGGTCGGGGTCGCCGCCGCCGCCCCCGTCGGGCCCGAAGACCGAGACGTCGTCCGCGTAGTAGGCGGCCTGCCCGTACCAGCCGTGCGTGTAGACGGTCACGGAGGTGGTGGCGGCGCCGGTCGTGAAGCGGGTGGTCAGCTGCTTCCAGCCGGCCGAGTCCGGCGTCCAGGTGGAGACGTCCGTCGTCCCGGTGCCGCTCGCGCCGAGGTACGCGTACCCGCCCTGCACCCAGGCGCTGACGGTGTACGTGGAGTTGGGCCGGACCGCCACGGTCTGCGCGCACCGGGCGTTGTCCTGGCCGCCGGGCGTGGCCTTCAGCGCGGCGGCCCCGCCGTGCACGGGCGAGGAGACCGTGGCCCCGCTGCCCGCCGAACAGGTCCAGTTGGCGAGGCCCGACTCGAAGCCGGCGTTCTTGGCGACGTTGACGTCGGCGGCGTACGCGGTGCCGGCCGCCACTCCGGTGAGGGCGAGCCCGGCGCCCACGGCCAGCGCCAGCCCTCCGCCGAGCCATCTGCCGTGACGTATCCGCGCGGATCTGCGGGGTGAGGGGTCCACGTGCTGCCTCCGGTGGGGAGTCGGGGGAGGTGCGGGAGAACGGTGGCCACCGCCGTGTCCGTAAAACTGGTCCAGACCAATCGACTTGTCAAGACCTCTGCAAAGAAAGTTAACCACTGACGCCTTCGTCCTGATTGGTCACCCGCAGGCCGTCCACGCAGTGCGACCGAGCGATCCGAAAGCTGTTCTCCGCCCCCTGAGTCGTGGCTAAAGTGCGGGTGGGCAGGAGTGAGCGTGGAGGAGCAGGCAGAGCAGGTGTCTGCGGTTCGCCGGAATCCCGGTGGCCGGAGCTGAACGGGGAACAGCGTGCCGACCGCAATTGCCGTCACCAGTGCCGATCTGGTGCTGCCGCCGACCGACCACCAGACGCCCACGGCGGCGCTGCTGCCGTCGCCGGACGCGCAGCCGCTGGACGCCGCCGTCGCCGCCACGCAGGTCCTGGTCGAACAGCACGGCTACGTCGTCGCCCTCTACCCCGCCTCCCTCCCCGCCCGGCACGAGCGCCGCCTCCACGCCGTCCGGTCCGTCCTGGAGAGCGACCGCATCGCGCTGCTGAAACTGGACCTCCCCCCGCTCGGCGTGGCCGTCCTCGTCCGCCAGCTGCGGCAGCTGTCCGTCTGCGACTTCAGCGCCGGCGTCATCGCCTCGGCCGCCCGGCTGCTGTCGCACTACGTCTACGCCGGAGCGCTGCTGAACACGGTCGCCAGGCTCGACCGCGTACCCGTGAGCCTGCGGTCGCACGCCAAGTCGTGGGTGCCGGGATCCCAGTTCGCCGTCCTGGCCAACCCGTCACCGCGGCTGGTCAAGGTGGGTACCGGAGAACAGCTCACCGGTCCCGAGTTCGCCACGCACCTGATGCTGGCGCGGGGACAGTCGGCGTCCGAGTGGGTGACGGAATCCCTCGCCCCCGCCTGGCGTGTGCAGGGAATCGTGGAGAACGCGCTGCCGGCGGAATCACCGACGTGGTGGGGAACCGCGAAGCTCGTCGAATTCGCCGCCTTCCTTCCCGACATCTCGGTGCTCTACCAACTCGTGGCATCCGTGAGGCGCGAAACCTGCTCCTGGTGCGGAATGGACCTCATAGGAGACCGCTGCGGATTCTGCTCCGCCCCGCTCGCGCCGCCCGAGGTCAGCCGGGGCACGGCATGAGACACCCGCAACGATCACGCCCGTCACGCCCACGTCTTCGCCCACGTCTCCTCACGAGGTCGCCCCGCCCATGAATTCACGTCAGCGTCGCGGTGTCATTCTCCTCTTCCTCTCCCTCCTGTGCGCCCTCGGCGCTTTCGCCGGTGTGGTCACGGTGATCAGCGACGTGAATTCCAAGGTCGGCCCGGAAGTCGACGCGTACGAACTGAAGGCCGACGTGGCGGCCTATACGGCGCTCCAGCCGGGGCAGTTCCGGAAAATAGCGATGCCCGAGCGCTGGCTCTCCGCGAACGCCGTCACCGACCTCTCCCTCGTCAAGGGAAAGATCGCCGTCACGGACCTGAAGAAGGGCTCCCTGCTCCAGGAGGACATGATCGCCAGGCGGCCCGCGCTGGAGAGCGGCCAGCAGGAGATCGCCATCATGATCGACGCCGCCACCGGCGTCGCCGGGAAGATCACGGCCGGCTCGCTGGTGAACATCTTCGCCACCTTCGACGACGACAACCGGGAGAAGGGTGCCGTCGCCGAGTCCCGCATCATCGTCGCCAACGCCCGCGTCCTGGACGTCGGCAGGCTCACCCCGCTCGACGGCAAGCGCGACGACAACCGGGGCATCGGCGTCCGGGAAGCCGTACCGATCACCTTCGCGCTCAGCACCACCGACGCCCAGCGCGTGGCCTACGCCGAGTCGTTCGCCGAGCACGTGCGCCTGGCGCTGCTGCCCAGGAACAGCCCCACCGTCCTCCGGCCCGGCGAGGGCAGCTACACGCTCGACGAAGACAAGAACAAGTGAGGGCCGGATGACCACACGCATCCTCCCGGCCGTCGGTGACGCCGACGCCGCCCGCTCCATCGCCACCCTCCTCGGCCAGCTCCCGGAGGCCGACCCGGCCGCGCCCGTCGGCGACTCCACCTCCCTGATCGACACCCTCGCCCGGCTCGCCGCCGAGTCCCTGGACGAACTGCCCGAGGTGGTGCTGGTCCACGAGCGCATCGGCCCCGTCCCGGCCCTCGAACTCATCCGGGAGGTGGCCCTCCGCTTCCCCGCCGTCGGGGTCGTCCTCGTCACCACCGACACCGGTCCCGGCCTCTACTCGGCCGCCATGGACTCCGGCGCCCGCGGCCTGGTCGGCATGCCCCTGTCGTACGAGGAGCTCGCCCAGCGCGTCCAGTCCGCCGCCGCCTGGTCCGTGGGCGTACGGCGCCACCTCGGTCAGGGCGGCGACGTCTTCACCGGGCCGGGCGGCCGGGTCGTCGCCGTGACCGGCGCCAAGGGCGGGGTCGGCACCACCGTCACCGCGGTGCAGCTCGCCCTCGCCGCCCGGGCGTCCGGGCTGAGCGTCGCGCTCGCGGACCTGGACCTCCAGTCCGGCGACGTCGCCTCCTACCTGGACGTGCAGTTCCGGCGGTCCGTCGTGGACCTCGCCGCCATCCAGGACATATCGCCGCGGGTGCTCCAGGACGCCCTGTACGTCCACCAGTCCGGCATCGGGCTGCTGCTGGCACCGGGGGAGGGGGAGCGGGGCGAGGACGTCACCGACCGGTCGGTGCGCCAGATCGTCAGCGCGCTGCGCAACCGCTACGAGGTCGTCGTCGTCGACTGCGGCACCCACCTGAACAGCGCCAACGCCGCCGCCATCGAGATGGCCGACACCACGCTGTTGCTGGTCACGCCCGACGTGGTGGCCGTGCGCGCCGCCAAGCGGATGGTCAGGCTCTGGGACCGGCTCCAGGTCCGCAAGGCCGAGGAGACCGTGACGGTGGTCAACCGGCATAGCCGGAACTCCGAGATCCAGCCACCGCTCGTCGAGAGGATCACCGGCACGCGCGTCGCGAAGACCTCCGTACCGGCCAACTTCAAGGAACTCCAGTCGGTCGTCGACGCCGGCCGCATGCAGGACCTGGAGGCCAAGTCGTCCGTCAAGCAGGCGCTGTGGGCACTCGCGGCCGAACTGGGGATCGTGAAGGCCCCGGAAGGGGAAGGCAGGCAGGGGAAGTTCCGCGGCGACCGGGGCTCGGTGGGCCTCAAACGGGCACGCGGAAAGTGAACCGAGAGGCCGAGGGGGCGGAACGCGTCATGAGACGCCGTTACGGAAATGACCGGGGACAGGTCGCCGTCGAGTTCACCGGGATGATCCCGGTCGTGCTCGGCACCATCGTCCTGCTCTGGCAGGCCGCCCTCGTCGGCTACGCCTGGTCGCTGGCCGGCAACGCGGCGGACGAGGCGGCCCGCGCGGGAACGGTGGGCGGCGGCGGCGCGTGCGCGGCGGCCGCGCAGGGGAGCGTGTCGGGCGCCTGGACGGTCGACGCGGACTGCGGTGGCGGCGGTGACCTGTACACCGCGTCGGTGCGGGTGAACGTCCCCGTGCTGTTCCCCGGCTTCGACATCCCCGTCCCCGTGACGGGCAGGGCGTCCGTGGCGAGGGAGGGCGACGAATGACCGCGTACGCGTGGCGGGGGCCGGTACGGCAACGGGGACGGAGGCGGTGGCCGGGGCGCCGCCGGGCCGAGGCCGGGCAGTCGGCCGTCGAGTTCGTCGGCTGGGTCACCGTTTTGCTGATCGCCGCCCTGGCGGCCGTCCAGCTCGGGTTCGTGGCGTACGCGGTGCAGCAGGCGGGCACGGCGTCGAGGGCGGCGGCGCGAGTGGCGTCCCAGGACCCGGCCGCGGACGCGGCGGGCGCGGGGCAGGCCGCGACGAGCCCCTGGCTCGGTACGGCCGTCGACGTCTCCCCTGGCGGCGGCGAGGCGGTCACCGCCACCGCGACCGTCCCCATCCCCTCCGTCATCCCCCTCTTCGCCTTCCCGAGCGCGCGGAGGTCAACGACCATGCCCGTCACCACGCCCGCCACCGACTGAGGGAGACGAGAACGACATGAGCTTGCGGGCGCGCATCACCAGTCCCGAGCCGGTCGACGGCAAGGGCGAGGACAACCACCTCGTAGGTGTCTACCGGGTCAAGCTCCTGGAGGAGATCGACCTCGCGGAGATGTCCGCCCTCGCGGCCGCCGACCGCCGCGCCCGCCTCGAACGGGTGCTGGGCCACATCATCAGCCGCGAGGGCCCCGTCCTGTCCTCCACCGAGCGCTCGCAGCTCATCCGCCGCGTCGTCGACGAGGCCCTCGGGCTCGGCATCCTCGAACCGCTCCTGGAGGACGCCTCCATCAGCGAGATCATGGTCAACGGCCCCGAACAGGTCTTCGTCGAGCGGCGCGGGCGCCTCGAACAGCTGCCGATGCGGTTCTCGTCGACCGAGCAGCTGATGCAGACCATCGAGCGGATCGTCGCCACGGTCAACCGCCGCGTCGACGAGTCCAACCCGATGGTCGACGCCCGCCTCCCGTCCGGCGAGCGCGTCAACGTCATCATCCCGCCGCTGTCCCTCTCCGGGCCCATCCTCACCATCCGCCGCTTCCCGCGCGCCTTCACCCTCCAGGAGATGGTGGCCCTAGGGTCGCTCGACGAGCACATGGTGATGCTGCTGGCCGGGCTCGTCCGCGCCAAGTTCAACGTGATCGTCTCCGGCGCCACCGGCACCGGCAAGACCACCCTCCTCAACGCGCTGTCCGGCCTCATCCCCGACGGCGAACGCATCGTCACCATCGAGGACTCCGCCGAACTCCAGCTCCAGCAGTCCCACGTCATCACCCTCGAAGCCCGCCCGCCCAACGTCGAGGGCAAGGGCCGCGTCACCATCCGCGACCTCGTGCGCAACTCCCTGCGCATGCGTCCCGACCGGATCATCGTCGGCGAGGTCCGCGGCGGCGAGACGCTCGACATGCTCCAGGCCATGTCCACCGGCCACGACGGCTCCCTCGCCACCGTCCACGCCAACAGCGCCGAGGACGCCCTGATGCGCCTGCAGACCCTCGGCTCCATGTCGGAGGTGGAGGTGCCGTTCGCCGCGATCAAGGACCAGATCAACAGCGCGGTCGACGTCATCGTCCAGCTCACCCGGCACGCGGACGGCGCCCGCAAGATCACCGAGATCGCGATCGTCGACTCGCACGGCCGGGAGGAGTACCGGATCGTGACCGTCTGCCGCTTCGCCGCACAGCCGATGACCGCCGACGGCCGGATCCACGGCCACTTCGCGTACTTCCCGCTGCCGCGCCGGGTCGCCGAACGCCTGTACATGAAGGGCGAGGCCATACCGGCGGCGTTCGGCGTGGCCCCCACCGACGACCACCTCGCGCTCCGCCGCGCCACCACCGCCTGACCGCCCCGGATCCCCTCCGCCCCGCCCCGTCCCCGACCGTCCAGCCCAGCAGCCACCGCCGCCGCCCGACCGCCCCGCCCCGCGAACCGCCCCGGACCCGACTGGACCCGCCACCATGGACAACGTCCCCCTCCTGACGCTCGGTGTCACGCTCCTCGCCTGCGTGCTGGGCGTCGCCGGCGTGCACGTCTACGCGTCCGGCAAGGCGCAGCGCCAGGCGCTCGTGGCCCGTATGGCCCAGACCGGCCACATCGCCCACCACGCCCGGCGCCGCCGCTTCGCCGGGGTCGACCGGCGCCTGCGCGCGACGCGCCTCGGACGCCGCATCGAGCGCAAGATCGCCGCCACCGGCCTGGACATCACGCCCGGCGAGTACGCCGTCTACGCGGTGGTCGCCCTGCTCGGGGTGTACCTCACCATCGGCGCCGTCTTCGCCCCGTTCTTCGGCGTCCTCGGCGCCCTGGCCGGACTGTGGGGCGCCGCTGCGTTCCTCAACTGGCAGCGCCAGAAGCGCACCGAGGCGTTCATCGGCCAGCTCCCCGAGCTCACCCGCGTCCTCGCCAACGCCACCCAGGCCGGCCTCGCCCTGCGTACCGCCATCGCCATGGCGGCCGAGGAGCTCGACGACCCGGCCGGCGAGGAGCTCCGCAAGGTCGCCGACCGGCTCGCCGTCGGCCACAGCCTCGACGACGCGCTCGGTGACCTCGCCGACCGGCTGCCGTCCCGCGAACTCGTCGTCCTCGTCTCCACCCTGGTGCTGTCCAACCGGGCCGGCGGGCAGGTCGTCACCTCGCTGCGCAACCTCACCAGCACCCTGGAGGAGCGGAAGGAGACCCGCCGCGAGGTCGTCACCCTGCTCTCCCAGGTCAAGGTCACCGCCTTCGCCCTGCCCCTGCTCGGACTGGGCTTCCTCCTGATGATCAACGGTATGGCCCCCGGGGCCCTGGACAGGATGACCGGCTCCGCCGCCGGGCAGATCGGTTCCGTCCTCGCCTTCGGCCTGTACGCCGTTGGCTTCGTCCTCATCCGCCGCCTCTCCCGCGTCCGGGTCTGACGGCGGACCGCACCGCACACACCGCACCCGAAAGGAGGAGACGTGGGCCTGTTGTACGCGGCCGTCATCGGCCTGTCCGTGTACGGCGTCTTCCACGGCATCCGCATGTACCGGGCCGACGCCAAACTCCCCGGCGACCTCGTCCTGGCCCTGGAGGTCGGCGCCACCCGCACCACCGCCGTCGGCTCCGGCATCGACCGGCTCGGCATGCGCTGGGCACCCGCCGTCCTCGGCATGATGGGCCCCAAGCGGGTGGACGCGCTGCGCCGCCGCCTCGACATGGCGGGCAATCCGGGCGGTATGACCGTCGACCGGTACGCCGCCCGCCGCGCCGTCTACGGCTCCCTCGGTGTCCTCGCCGCCCTCGCCATGCTGGCGCGCGGCCAGACCGTCGTCGCCGTCGTCATCCTGCTGTACGGGCTGACCTGGACCGACGTCCTGCTGCGGCTCGCCATCCGCCGCCGCAGGGACGACATCGAACGCACGCTGCCCGACTTCCTCGACGTCCTCGCCGTCGTCGTCTCCGCCGGCCTGGGGTTCCGCCAGGCCCTGGAGCGCGTCGCCGAGAAGTACTCCGGGCCCTGGGCCGACGAACTGCGCATCACGCTGCGCCAGATGGACATGGGCGTGAGCCGCCGCGACGCCTTCGACCAGCTGCGCAGGCGCAACGCCTCCGAACAGGTCTCCATGTTCGTCACCGCCCTCCAGCAGGGCGAGGAGCTGGGCGCGCCGATCGTCGACACCCTTATCCAGATCGCCAACGACATGCGGCGCACGGACGCGCAGAACGCCCGCCGGACCGCCGCCAGGGCCGTGCCGAAGACCACGCTCGTCGTGACGATGGTGATGCTGCCCGCCACCATGATCCTGATCGCCCTGAGCTTCTACTACGGCTCCGGTGTCGACTTCACGGACATCATCGGCGGGTAGGGACGGGTGGACGCGATGAACCTGAGGAAGCCGGAGCCGCCCTCCCTGCCCCTCCAGATCAACGCCCTCCAGGCGCTGTGCCGCCAGGTGTTCGGCTTCCGGCTGGCGATGATCGTCCTCGCGTCCCCGTTCGCCCTCGACGGCGCGGCGCCGGGCCTCGGCACCTGGCTGGTCGGCGCCGCCGTCCTGATCACCTTCATGGTGTCGTACGTCGTGCTGCGCGACTGGGAACGCTTCGGCCGTGTCCTGCTGCGCCACCCGGCCGTGCTCACGGGCGACATGCTGTTCGGCGCGCTGCTGCTGGCCACCGCGTCACCGGAGTCGACCCTCGCGTACGTCACCATCTGCACGCCGCTGCTCGCCGGCCTGCTGTACGGCTGGCGCGGCGCGGCGTTCTTCGCCGTGCTCCAGTCGCTGCTGCTCCTGCTGTCGTACGGCGTCAGCCGGGAGGTGGCGGTGGAGCCCTCCTCCCTCCTCTTCCCCGGGCTCTGCGTGATCGCCGGGGCGGTCGGATCGACCCTCCGCAACCTCATCCTGGACTTCGGCGCCGCGAGCCAGGCCCTCACCGAGGCGCGCGCCCGGCTGGCCGTCACCGGCGCGGTGGAGGCCGAGCGGGCGCGGCTCGCCCGGGAGATGCACGACTCGGTCGCCAAGACGCTGTACGGCCTGGCCCTGGCCGCCGACGGACTGGCGTCCACCGCCGAGCGCGACGACCCCGTATCGGTACGCCGCCAGGCCGAACTCGTCGCCCGGTCCGCTCGCCGCGCCGCCGCCGAGTCCCGCGAGCTGCTGGCCGACCTGCGGCGCGAGTCGGGCCTGGACGGCGGGGTGGACGTCACCGGCGAGCTGGCCGCCCGCACCGCCGACTTCGCCCGCCGCCACGGCGTGCGCGCCGAGTACCGCGCCCTGGGCACCGCCCCGCCCCGCGTCCCGCACGCGGTGGCCCGCCAGCTCCTCGCCGTCGCCTCGGAGGCGATGGAGAACGCCCACCGGCACGGCCGGCCCACGTGCGTCGACGTGTCGTCCGGCGTGACGGGTGACGTACTGGTCCTCAGCGTCTACGACGACGGGCGCGGCCTGCCCGCCGGCACGACGCTCGAAGACCTGCGCCGGGCGGGCCACTTCGGCCTGGTCGGCATGGTCGAGCGCGCCGCCTCCATAGGGGCGCGCATCCGCATCGGCCGGGGCCGGGCCACGAAGGGCACGGAGGTCCGGCTGGAACTGCCGGTCCGGGCACTGGAAACGGAGGGCGCACCACCATGCATGAGCACCTGCGAGTGATCGTCGCCGACGACAACCCCGTCGTCCGGGCGGGCCTGACCGCGCTGCTGTCCGGCCGTGAGGACATCGACGTCGCCGCGCAGGCCGCCGACGGCCGCGAGGCCTACGAGGCCGCCGTGCGCCACCACCCGGACGTCATCCTCCTCGACGTCCGCATGCCCGGCGTCGACGGCATCACGGCCCTGCCGCATCTGGTCCGGCTCGCCCCGGTCCTGATGACCACGTACAGCCGCGAGAGCCACATCGTCCACGAAGCCCTCGGCCTGGGGGCGTGCGGCTACCTCGTGCACGGCGAGTTCACCGCCGACCAACTCGTCGACGCGGTCCGCGACGCGAAGCTGGGCCACGCGCACTTCACCCCCACGGCCTCGAACGCCCTGCTGGCGGCGGTCCGCAGCAACTATGCTGCTGCAACGCCCGGTGCGCCGCCAGGTAACCGCCGCTTAGGCCAAGTTGCTGAAACACCTTCGCATCCGCAAGCGAATATGGCACATTCGGTACTGAGCCAACGGGAGGCGGAGGTGATGGACCTGATCGCGTCGGGCATGACCAATCAGCAGATCGCCGCCACGTGCTTCATCAGCCAGAAGACGGTCAAGAACCACATCAACCGCATCTTCGCCAAGCTCAACGCCGGAAGCCGAGGCCAGGCCATCGCCATCTGGCACGGAGGAGGCCCCACCCATGGCTGACCACCACCTCCCCGATTGGGCCCCCGCTTGGGCCCCCGGGCCCATGCCCGCACCCCGCCCCCAGCCGTACGTTCCTCCCACCGAGCCCGGAGGAGACCACCATGTCGAACATCACGCTGAAGGCCGCGACCCAGGCCAGGGTGTACGTGGGTACGTGGGCCAGGACGACCACCACGGCCCTCAAGCGCCGGGGCGACCGGGGACAGGGAGCCGTCGAGTACGTCGGGATCATCATCCTGGTGGGTGTGATCATCGCGGCGGTGGTGGGGTCGGGTGTGGGGAACACGATCGCAGCCGGACTGCTCGCACGCGTCACCGCGATCGTCGGCGGTGGCTGACGCCGGACGACCGGACAACTCGCGAGTCAGGGCAGGCTTCGCCTTTCTACATCTTCGTAGTGGCGAGCCTGCTCTTTCTCGCGCTTGCGTTCTTCGCGGTGGGCCAGGCCGGAGCCACCCGCAACGGTGCCCAGTCAGCGGCGGACGCGGCGGCGTTGGCAGCGGCACGCGAGCAGCGGGACAGCTTCGACCTCACCATCGATGATCTCGGCGACCTGCTGGACGGTGAGCTCGTCCCCCCGCTCGATGGCTGCGGCGCCGGCCACTACTACGCCGGGCAGAACGAGGCCGACGTCGTGAGCTGCGCCCCGTTGTCCGACGGCCGTTGGGGCTCCACGGTGAACGTGACGTCACAGAAGCCGGTGGGAGACACCATTCTCCCCGGTACCGACACCCTGACTGCCGAGGCGACGGCGACAGCCGTTGTCGTCCCCCGATGCAGTTTCGACCCCGCCGAGGATGCCGATGCCCCTTCCCCGGGGTCGTTGGACTGCGAGGGTGAGGTGACGGACCTGGACCCGGCGCTTCTCCCGGACATGTCCGACCTCTTCGAAGTCCGGCTGGCCGAGGACTGACCGCGAAGGAACGCAAAGGAATGGCACTCATGAGTGATCGGTACGGGACGGCAGCGCGCAGAGCGGCGGCCGGATGGACGGCTGTGGTACTGGCTGTGCTCCTTTCGGCCTGTGGCGGCGGCGGCGAACAAGGGGCCGACGACAGGGGGAAGGCGTCGGAGAACGCGGGCAGCGTCTCCTCGGCGCCACCCGGTCAGGACACACCCAAGGCGGACGGCGGACCCACCGTCCCGGACACCAGCGCCACTTTGGCGACCATCAACGGCAGCAGTGGGTTCCAGTTCGTCATCCACACGGCTGCCAGGGATCAGGGCGGCTTTCTGACCGTTACGGCCAGCCTGAAGAACACCTCCTCCAAGATGCTGATCGCGCCGCCGAACTGGAGCGGTGAGGAGGTCAGTGTGAAGCAGACGGGCCCGTCCCTCGCCGGCATCACCCTCTTGGACAAGACGGAGAAGAAGCGCTACTACGTGCTGCGGGACACCGAGGGCTATCCCCTGACGACCACGGGCGTCACCACGGTGAAGGCCGGTGAGAGCATCTCTGTGTTCGCTCAGTTCCCCGCACCACCGGCGAACATCACCCAGGTGGACATCCAGATTCCGCAGATGCCGGTCGCGACGATCGAGATCTCCTGATGCGCGCCGCCACCCCCTCCCCCCGCAGAGCCTCCGCGCGCCGTCCCGCGGCGTCCGTGTTCGTGGCCGTGGTGTTGTTCGCCGGTGCTCAGCTCACCGGGGCCGCCGGGGCGCACGCCGATGACATTCCCAGTACGCCACCGGGCACCGAGTCGACGCTGCCGCCGCCGGAGGTGGACGGGAACTCGCCGAACCTCAAGATGCGCGACGGGGCGACGCTCGCGGCGGCCAAGGTGCTGCCCCTGATCTCGATCGTCGAGTCCGAGGGCGGCGAGGAGCGACGCGAGGAGACCAGCACCAACCTGAAGTTCGCGCTCCAGGCGGAGGTCCTCTTCGGCAAGGACAGCGCCAGGCTGACCCCCGAGGCCAACTCCCGTATCGCCGCCATCGCCGAGGAGATCAGGAAGCAGAGCGCCTCCAAGGTCCGCATCTTCGGCTTCACCGACAACCTCGGCTCCTCCGCCCACGGTGACGTGCTGTCCAAGCAGCGCGCGGACGCCGTGCACAAGGTGCTGTCGCCGTTGCTGACCTCCGGCGGGATCACCTACGAGATCCGCGGCTACGGCGAGCAGTACCCGATCGCGGACAACAGCACCGAGGAGGGCCGCAAGAAGAACCGTCGCGTGGAGGTGTCCTTCCCGCGCGGCTGACGTGCCGCCACCCGGCGGACCACCCGCTCGCCGCGGGTGGTCCGCCTGCCGGTTCTCCGGGACGGGCCGGGCAAGGGCTGGGCCCTGGGGCCCAGGACCGTGACGGCGGGCCGCCCCGGCGTCGTCGCATGTCCGCAGCCGGAGCGACTGTCGTCCTGGGGCTGGCGCGGCCCTTCGGGCGGACGCCGATACTTCCCGGACTCCCTAGGATGCGGACGAGCGCGGATGCGGATGCGGTCGCGAGACGGAGGACGGACCATGAGGCGCGTCGTACGGGGGTTCTGGGGGCCCAGGCCCGAGTCGGAACTCGAGCTGGCCGTCCGCTGGAGCACCTTCCTCACCCGGCTGCGCGAGATCGACGCGGTGGTCTTCGGCGCGTGGGAGCCGCTCGGCGACGCGACGGACCCCGGGGCCCTCGCCGCGTACCTGCGCGAGCGCAACGCCGGTGACGACTGGTCGGACCGCAAGGGATACGCCCTGGCGCTGTCGACGCCGGCCGGGCACCCGGTGCAGGTGACCGTGAGCGGCACCGGCGGAGGGGTGTCGGAGCACCTCGCCATGAGCGTGGTCGTCACCCTCACCACCCCGGCCGGCGGCGGCCCCTCCCTCCCGTACGCCGAGGTTCTCCGCGCCCTCGCCGAGGCGTGGGACGTCGACTGGGGCGAGGTGACGGAAACGGAGCTGCAACTCGCCCTGGAGGAGACCGGCCGGGAGGCGGGGCAGGCGTGCGTCGGCTGGGCGGGGTACCTGTCCGAGCGGCGCGCCGCGCTGCTCGCCCACCGGGACCTGCCCGGGAGGGCGGAGCGGACGGAGCACGGCGGGTTGCTGCTGGACCTGTCGGCGGGCGCCGGGGGCGTCGAGGACCTGGTCGCGGTCAACCGCGACCTCCGTGCGACCGGCGCCCTGGAGGCGCTGCCCCGGCCCATGGAGAGGGCCAAGCTGTGAACGCCTCGGGCACCCCGTTCGCCGTCACCGGGGCCGTCGCCGAGGTGGAGGGCCTGCTGGACCGGGCGCTGCCGGCGAGCGGCACCACCCAGCGGGAGCCCGCCGAGCACGAGGGCTGGGGCGGCAGCCATGGCGCCGGTTTCCGGCTGGAGCTCCTGTGGGAGAGCCGCGCCTACTCCGGCGTCCCCGGTCCGGAGTGGGACGCCGCGCAGGAGCAGGCCGAGGCCCACCTCGCCGCCCTGACGCGTGCCCTGGACGAGCGCTGGGGCCCCCACCGCGAGGTGAGCATGCGGGCCTTCCTGCTCCGGGACGTCGACGACGGGTCGGTGCTGCCGCTCCTCGCGGAACTGCGCGCCCTGAACCTGTACGCGGAACTGATGGTGTGGGGCCCGGTCGCCTCGCCGCGCGGTCCGCGCTGGGCGGCGGTGAGCGTCGGGCAGTGCGACGAGGACGCCCCGCACATGCTGGTCGCGGCCGTCAGCGACGTACCGATCGAAGAGGTCGAAGAGGTCGAAGGGGTCGAGGAGGCCGGAGAGGCTCAAGAGGCCGGGGAGGTTGAGGAGACCGAGCCGGCCCGGGAAGCCCGGGAGGCCGGGGAGCGGGAGGGCACCGGGGCCCGACGCGGCCCGCCATAATCGGGCGCATGTCCCAGCGAACAGACCGACCAGCCTCCGCCGCGCCCGCCCTGTGGGGCTACGCGGCGGTGCGGGCGGTCGGGCTGGTGGTCCTCGGGGTCGCCGCCGCCGTGGCCGGGGAGGACGCCCTGCACCGGCTGAAGGGCCGCTGGGACGCCGTCTGGTACGTGCGGATCGCCGAGCACGGGTACGGCCACGAGGTCACGCTCCCCGGCGGTGCCGTCCACTCCGACCTGGCGTTCTTCCCGCTGCTGCCCGCCCTTGAGCGGGGCCTGTCGGAGGTGCTGCGGATCGACGCGGCGACCGCCGGGCTGGTCGTGTCGTGGGTGGCGTCACTGGCCGCCGCGTGGGGGATCTACGCGGTGGGCGAGCGGGTCGCCGGGCGGCGGGCCGGGGTGGTGCTGGCCGTGCTGTGGGGGGTGTACCCGACGGCGTTCGTGCAGTCGATGGCGTACACGGAGACGCTGTTCACCGCGTTCGCCGCCTGGTCGCTGTACGCGGTGCTGCGCGACCGGTGGGTCCTGGCGGGCGTGCTGTGCTCGGGCGCGGGGCTGACCCGGCCGTCGGCCGCCGCGCTGGTGGCGGCGCTCGGCGTCACGGCACTCGTGACCGCCGTCCGGGGGCGGCGGGTGACGGTCCCGATGGCCGTGGGCGTACTGCTGGCGCCGCTGGGCTGGCTCGGGTACGTGGTCTTCGTCGCCGTACGGCAGGGGAGCCCGACCGCCTACTTCGAGGTGCAGGCCGCGTGGGGCAACAGCATCGACGGGGGCGTGGCGCTGGCCCGGTTCGTGGGGGAGAAGCTGACCGGTCCGGTGCCGCTCGCCGGGGTGGGGCTGTGCGCGGTGCTCGCGCTGGTGGGCTGGGTGGTGTGGCTGTGCGTCAGGCAGCGGCAGCCGCTGCCGGTGCTGGTGTACACCCTCGGGGTGGTCGTCGTCTCGCTGGTCGGCGCCGCGTACTTCGGCTCCCGGCCGCGCCTGATGATGCCCGCGTTCCCGCTGCTGCTCCCGGCGGCGGTCGCGCTGGCACGGCTGAGGGACCGGACCGTGGTGCCGGTGCTGGCCCTGCTGGCGTCGGCGTCGGCGGCGTACGGGGCGTTCACCCTGCTGGGGGCGGGTCCGCCGTGATCGCCAGGCGGGTGCCGGGCCGGATCCCCCACCGTTCCATCGCCCCCGCCTCGGCCTCCAGGACGTGCCGGGCGCGCGGGCGGGGCAGCCCCAGCCGGCCGGGCGCCATGGTGACCAGGTCGACGACCCGCAACTCGCGGTCGAGGTACGCCACGTCGATGGCGAACCGCATCCGGAAGGTGTGGACGCTGTTGCAGGGGCTGAGCAGCAGCGCGCCCGCGATGCCGTCCCGGCCCAGCAGACCGCGCCTGCGGGTGCCGTAGGACGCGGCGATCTCGACGGGCACGGACGCGTCCGGCAGGGCCAGCAGGCCGGTGCCGTTCCGCCATCTGCGCGGGTTCCCCATGAGGGACGACCGTAGCGTGGGCCCGGGGCCCGCGTCAGTGGGCCCGTGGGCCCATGACCGGGTACCCGGCCCGCTCTAGGGTCGGGTGCGTGTACGCCACGCTGATCGCCGTCGCCGCCCTGTGGGGCGCCGCCACCGGCCTGCTGGTGCCGCGCGCCGCGTACCGCCTGTCCGTCGCGCCGGACGAGCCGTGGCGGGACGCCTGCCCGGCCGGCCACCCGTTCACGGGGCCCGCCCGCGGCTGGCTCGGGGCGCCGCGCTGCACGGCGTGCGCGCCGCGCGTCCCGGCGGGCCCCGCCCGGCCCCCGGCCACCGGTGCGGAAACCACCCCCGCCGGCACCACCGCCCCCGCCCAAGCCGCCCCCACCGGCACGACGTCCACCGCCCCCGCCGAAACCGCCCCCGCCGAAACCGCCCCCGCGCTCCTCACCACCCCCCTCACCGCCCCCGTCGTCACCGCCCTCGTCTGCGGGGCCCTCGCCGCCGCGACCGGCCCCCGGCCCGAGCTGGTGGTGTGGCTGCTGGCCGCGCCGGTCGCGGTGCTGCTGGCCCTGGTCGACCGGGCCGTTCACCGCCTGCCGGACCGGCTGACGCTGCCGCTCGCCGCCGGGACGGCCGTCGCGCTGGGGGGCGCCGCGCTGCTGCCGGGGAACGCGGGGGCGTGGCCGTCCGCGCTGCTCGGCGGTCTCGCGCTGGGCGCCGGCTATGCCGTGCTGTTCCTGGTGAACCCGAGCGGCATGGGCTTCGGCGACGTGAAGCTCGCCCTCGCGCTGGGCGTCGCCCTCGGCTGGTACGGCTGGGGCGTGCTGTTAGCGGGCGCCTTCGCCGGGTTCCTGTTCGGCGCGGTGTACGGGTTCGGGCTGGTCGCGCTGCGGCGGGCGAACCGCAAGAGCGTGATCCCGTTCGGGCCGTTCATGATCGGCGGGGCGCTGCTGGGCGTGCTGCTGGGCGCCTTCGCCGCGGTCCCGGTCGCCTGAACCGCGTGAGGCGCGTGCCCCACGCGGTGACCGCCATGAGGGGGAGATTCCGGACCCCGTCGACTGCACCACGGGCCACGACCTGCGCCGAGGCACCCGTCCGCGTCCTAACATGCGGGCACATGCGGACATCCCCTGACAACAGGCCCAGAATCGGCCGACAGGTCACCCAGCCCACCCCCACCCGGGTCCCCGGGGCCGCCGCGCCCCGCCGCCTCCTCGCGGTCCCGCTCCCCTGGGGCTGGGCCGCGGGGCTCTTCGCGCTCTACGCCACCGTCGCCGTGCGCCGCCACCTCCTGCTCCGCACCACCGGCTACGACCTCGGCATCTTCGAGCAGGCGGTACGCGCCTACGCCGAACTCCGCGCCCCCGTGGTCCCGTTGCGCGGTGACGGCTTCAACCTCCTCGGCGACCACTTCCACCCGCTGCTCGCCGCCCTCGCGCCGCTCTACCGCCTCTGGCCCTCCCCGCTGTGCCTGCTGGCCGCCCAGTCCGCGCTGCTCGCCGTCGCCGTCGTCCCGCTCGCCCGCTGGGCCGCCCGCGCGCTCGGCCGCCGGGCGGCCCACGCCGTCGCCGCGGCGTACGGGCTGAGCTGGGGCATCGCCTCGGCCGCCGCCTTCGACTTCCACGAGGTCGCCCTCGCCGTACCGCTCCTGGCGTGCTGCCTGGAGGCGCTGGCCCACCGGCGCTGGCGCCCGGCCGTCGTCTGGGCGGCACCGCTGCTGCTGATCAAGGAGGACCTGGGGCTCACCCTCGCCGCCGTCGGCGCGTACGTCGCCCTCAAAGGGCCGCGCCGGCTCGGCCTCGCCACCGCCGCCGCCGGGCTCGCCGGCTCGGCCGTCGAGATCAAGCTGCTGATGCCCGCCTTCCACCCGGCCGGCGGGTACGCGCACGGCGGCAACCTCGCCGAGGGGTACGGGTCCTTGCTCAGCACGCTCGCCCACGCACCGCTCGACGCGCTGCGCCCCGAGGTCAAGGCAATGACCCTGGTCCTGGTCTTCGCCCCGTCCGCGCTGCTCGCGCTGCGCTCGCCGCTGTCGCTGATCGCCGTGCCGACCCTCGCCTGGCGGATGATGTCGGACAACGGCTTCCACTGGGGCACCGCGTTCCACTACAGCGCCGTACTGATGCCCGTCGTCATCGCCGGGCTGATCGACGCGCTGACCGTCTGGCGGCGGACCGACCACCCGCTCGCCGTGCGCCATGTGCGCGCCTCGCTCGCCACCGTGCTGGCCGTGACCCTGGTGATGCTGCCGTCCTTCCCGCTGGCCCAGCTGTTCCAGCGCGCCACCTGGCGTACGACCGGGCACGTCGAGGCCGCCCGCGCGCTGCTCGCGCGCATCCCGGACGGCGCGACCGTGGCCGCCTCCAACCGGCTCGTCCCCCAGCTCACCGCGCGCTGCACGGTCGTCGTCTTCCCGACCTTCCCGGTGGCGGGGAAGCTGTACCAGTACGACAGGAAGCGCCTGCCGCCGCCCACCGCCGAGTGGATCGTCCACGACCGGCGGCCCCCGGAGGCCTGGCCGTACCGAACGGGCCACTGGCCCTACCCCGCCGAGCGGCAGGAGGCCGAGCTGGCCGCCGCGCAGGCGCGCCACGGCTACCGGAAGGTCGCCGAGCGGGACGGGATCACCCTGCTCCGCCGGTGAACCGCGGCGCGCCCGCGCCCGCCCGGGCCCCGTACCGCCCGCCCGGGCTCCCCTCCGGGCGGATCGTTTCCGCGTCCCGCCGACCGCCCCCGCCGACCGCCCCCACCGACCGCGCTCCGGGCGCCGTCAACGTGGCGCCCGTACGGCGGGGTCCCCCTTGTGGAGGACAGGGCGAGCACCGGAAAGGGGCCGGGAACCGGCCGGATCCCGCGCATCCGGCGGAGTCCCCCGATTCCGGAGCGTGGCGACGGCCTGTCGTGGCGCGCAGCATGACTTACGAAGGGTTATGGTGGAAACCCCCCCTCGGGCCGGTCCGTATCCCCCCCACGGACCGGCCCGTTTTTCGTGCCCGCGACACGCGGCCGCCGGCCCGGCGGACCGGGGCGTCAGCTCCGGGCGGCCCAGATGTTGGTGCCGGCGGTGTCGACCGCGTACGAGTCGATCTCCTTCAGCTCCTCGTCCGTCAGCGGGGCGCCGGACAGGGCGGCGATGTTCTCCTCCAGCTGCGCCACGCTCGACGCGCCGATCAGCGCCGACGTCATCCGCTCGTCGCGCAGTACCCAGTTCAGCGCGAGCTGCGCCAGCGACTGGCCGCGCCGCGCGGCGATCGCGTCGAGGCCGCGGAGCCGGCGCACGACCTCGTCGGACAGGAGGTTCGGGTCCAGGGACTTGCCCTGGGTGGCCCGGGAGCCCTCCGGGATGCCCTGGAGGTACTTGTTGGTGAGCAGGCCCTGGGCGAGCGGCGCGAAGGAGATGCAGCCCATGCCGGCCTCCTCCAGCGTGTCCAGGAGCCCGTCCTCCTCGGTCCAGCGGTTGATCATCGAGTACGACGGCTGGTGGATCAGGGCCGGGACGCCCATCTCGCGCAGCAGCCGCGCCGCTTCGGCGGTCTGCGCGCTGCTGTACGAGGAGACGCCCACGTACAGGGCCTTGCCCTGCTGGACGGCGGAGGCCAGGGCGCCCATCGTCTCCTCGAGCGGGGTGTCCTTGTCGAAGCGGTGCGAGTAGAAGATGTCGACGTAGTCGACGCCCATCCGCCGCAGCGACGCGTCGAGGGAGGACAGCAGGTACTTGCGGGAGCCCCACTCGCCGTACGGCCCCGGGTGCATGAGGTAGCCGGCCTTGGTGGAGATGACCAGCTCGTCCCGGTGACGGGCGAAGTCCTCGGCGAAGATCTTGCCGAAGTTCGACTCGGCGGACCCGGGTGGCGGTCCGTAGTTGTTCGCCAGGTCGAAGTGGGTCACTCCCAGGTCGAAGGCGCGGCGGAGGATCGCGCGCTGCGAGGCGAGCGTGCGGTCGTCGCCGAAGTTGTGCCACAGGCCGAGCGAGATGGCGGGCAGCTTGAGCCCGCTGCGGCCGGTACGGCGGTACTCCATGGCGTCGTAACGGTCGTCGGCGGGACGGTATGCGGGGGAATCAGTCACGCCTCTCTCCTTATCACGGACTTGTGACAGACCGGGTTGGGCCGCCGAGACCCCCGCGCAGTAATGTGGCGGCTTCGGGGACAGCCGCGGCGCGCCGGATTCGAGCGGTGCCGCTTCCCCCTGTCTCCCTGGGCCGACGCCGTGGCGGGCCCTTAAGCAATCGAGAGGTGAGATCGGTGAACTTGCGCGACCTGGTGTACAGGCTCTACGCACGCCGGGTGGAAGGCCGCCTCGACCACGCACAGGTGCCCAAGCACATCGGCGTCATCCTCGACGGCAACCGCCGCTGGGCCAAGGCGTCCGGCGGCACCCCGGAGCAGGGTCACAAGGCCGGCGCGAGCAAGATCCAGGAACTGCTGGGCTGGTGCGACGAGACGGACGTCGAGGTCGTCACCCTCTGGATGCTCTCCACCGACAACCTCAACCGGCCCGAGGAGCAGCTGGTGCCGCTCCTCGGCATCATCGAGAACGCGGTCCGCGACCTGGCCGCCGACGGCCGCTGGCGCGTGCACCACGTGGGCACGTTGGACCTGCTGCCCCCTCGTACCCAGGCGGTGCTGAAGGAGGCCGAGGAGGCCACCCGTGACCGCACCGGCATACTCGTGAACGTGGCCGTGGGCTACGGCGGCCGGCAGGAGATCGCGGACGCGGTCCGCTCGCTGCTGCTGGAGCACGCCGAGAAGGGCATGAGCTTCGAGGAGCTCGCCCAGATCGTGGACGTCGAGCACATCTCGGAGCACCTGTACACGCGGGGCCAGCCGGACCCCGACCTGGTGATCCGCACGAGCGGCGAGCAGCGCCTGTCGGGCTTCATGCTCTGGCAGAGCGCCCACTCGGAGTACTACTTCTGCGAGGTGCACTGGCCGGCGTTCCGCAAGGTCGACTTCCTGCGCGCCCTGCGTGACTACGCGGCCCGCCACCGCCGCTACGGCACCTGACGGACCGTTCCCGGGAAGCCACCGGGCGGCACCGGAGCCGTCCGGAAAGCGCCCGGAAAGCGCCCGGGAAGGGCCGCCCGATCCCTTGACGCGCGGCCGTCACCCCTCGTTCACCGACGCGTCGTCATATGCCATGGCATGGCGCCGGGCGTTCGAGGGAATACCCCCTGCAGTGTGAGCGGCACGCCAGCCCGCTCGCCCGGGAGGCCCTTTGCACCAGGACGACCGTGCGGGACACGCACGGACGACGCGGAGGGCCGGAGCTCGGCCCGCGCATCGCGGCCAGAGCCCGGCTCCATCCCCCCGCGACGCCGTCGAAGTCGCACCCGACCTCACCTGAGGGGGTAGGTCCTTCCGTGGTGAACAGCACAAAGCGCCGCCTCAACGACAGGCGCACCTACGTTCTCGACACCAGCGTCCTGCTGGCCGACCCCGGCGCCATGGCCCGCTTCGAGGAGCACGAGGTAGTGCTCCCGATCGTCGTGGTCACGGAGCTGGAGGCCAAGAGGCACCACCCGGAGCTCGGGTACTTCGCCCGGCAGGCGCTGCGCCTGCTGGACGACTTCCGGATCCGGTTCGGCCGCCTCGACGCCCCGCTCCCCATCGGGGAGCTCGGCGGGACCCTGCGCGTGGAGCTCAACCACTCGGATCCCGCCGTCCTCCCGGCCGGCTATCGCCTCGGTGACAACGACTCTCGGATCCTGGCCGTCGCGCGCAACCTCCAGGCCGAGGGGTACGACGTCACCGTCGTCTCCAAGGACCTGCCGCTGCGCATCAAGGCGTCGTCCGTCGGTCTCCTCGCCGAGGAGTACCGGGCCGAACTGGCCATCACGGACTCCGGCTGGACCGGGATGTCCGAGCTGCCGCTCTCCGCCGAGCAGGTCGACCTGCTGTACACGGAGGAGACACTGTACGTCCCCGAGGCCGCCGGCCTGCCGGTGCACACCGGGCTGGTCCTCCAGTCCGAGCGCGGCAAGGCGCTCGGCCGGGTCACCGCCGAGGGGAACGTACGCCTGGTGCGGGGCGACCGCGAGGCGTTCGGCATCCGCGGCCGCAGCGCGGAGCAGCGCATCGCGCTCGACCTGCTCCTCGACCCGGACGTCGGCATCGTCTCCATGGGCGGCCGGGCGGGCACCGGGAAGTCGGCGCTCGCGCTGTGCGCCGGCCTGGAGGCGGTCCTGGAGCGCCGGCAGCACCAGAAGGTGATGGTCTTCCGTCCGCTGTACGCGGTCGGCGGCCAGGAACTCGGCTACCTGCCGGGCACCGAGGCGGAGAAGATGAGCCCCTGGGCGCAGGCGGTCTTCGACACCCTCTCGGCGGTGGCCGGGCGCGAGGTCATCGAGGAGGTGCTGAGCCGGGGCATGCTGGAGGTCCTCCCGCTCACGCACATCCGGGGCCGCTCGCTGCACGACGCGTTCGTGATCGTCGACGAGGCGCAGTCACTCGAACGCAACGTCCTGCTGACCGTGTTGTCCAGGATCGGGGCGAATTCCCGGGTCGTACTGACGCACGACGTGGCGCAGCGCGACAACCTCCGGGTCGGCCGGTACGACGGAGTCGTGGCCGTGGTCGAGAAACTGAAGGGGCATCCGCTCTTCGCGCACGTCACCCTGACCCGCTCGGAGCGCTCGCAGATCGCCGCGCTCGTGACCGAAATGCTGGAGGACGGCCAGATTTAACACCCCGAATCCGACATGGATATGGCGCCGCCCGGCAAAGCGCGAGAGCTTAGCGGGGGGGGGGGGACCCGCGTCAGGGGATGCCCAAAAAGCCCCGAAGCGGGGGGGTGTGGGGTTTTCTACCCAACAAAAAACTGCCTCGCTGTTTTTCCTTCTGGCCGAG
>NZ_JBWKJV010000002.1:0-151744 GCF_056432045.1 Streptomyces sp. NPDC045701
GAGAGGCCATCGGCTATGGCGCTCTCCAGCACTGCAAAGCGGCCCATCCACCAGATTCGGCAGACCGCTGACGACTCACGGGACGTCAACCACTGGTTCAGTTTCCTTGCACCCATTCCGTCTTCGCTTGCGGGCACGAACCGTCTGGTGGTGTCGGTCCGCCCCTACGTTGTCGAGGCTGCTTCCAGCCTCACCCCCAACCCGGGGCTCAGCCTGCCTCCAGCTTCAACCGGTCCCTGCGAGGACCGGCGGCGGGCCTCTCATCCCGCGAGATCCATCAGCGCCTCGTGGCGCACAGCCGACCTCGTCCACGACGAGCACCTCGTACGCGTCCAGCCGGGCCAGCTCCTTGCGCAGCCGGCCCGCCGCCTTGGCGTCCGCGAGCCGTGTGCCCCACTCGGCGGCGGTGGCGAACAGCACCCGGTGGCCGGCCTGGCAGGCGCGTACGCCCAGAGCGACCGCCAGGTGCGTCTTGCCGGTACCGGGGCCGCCGAGCAGCACCACGTTCGCCCTCCTCGTGACGAAGTCGGCCTTGCCCAGCCGGGCGATCACCTGCGGCTCGGGCGCCCTGAGGTGTCCCTCGTCGAACGTTTCCAGCACCTTGCGCGCCGGGAACCCGGCGGCCTCGATCCGCTGCTCCGCACCCGTGTCCGCCGCCGCTTCCTTCCGCATCTCCGGCTCCCTGTCGCGCTGCGCCGGGACGACCACCGCCGTGGGTTCCTCCTTCACGGGGTGCGCCTTGGCCTCGTGCGCCGCCATGGGGCCGGACATGTACGCGAGGATGGCCGCCGAGGCGATGAACGCCATGTGGATGACCGTCCCCCACAGCAGGTCGTGCCGGGGCGTGTGGTGCACGTCGACGAACATCTGCAACAGGTGCACCGAGGAGATCCCCACGATGGCGGTCGCCAGCTTGACCTTCAGCACGTTGGAGTTCACGTGCGACAGCCACTCGGGCTGGTCCCGGTGCCCCTGGAGCCCGATGCGCGAGACGAAGGTCTCGTACCCCCCGACGATCACCATGATCAGCAGATTGGCGATCATCACCACGTCGACGAGCTTGAGGACGGCGAGCATGACGTGCGTCTCGTCCGCGTGACCGCTGATGACGTGGTGGACGAGGT
Source organism: Streptomyces sp. NPDC045701 (assembly GCF_056432045.1). NCBI lineage: Bacteria > Bacillati > Actinomycetota > Actinomycetes > Kitasatosporales > Streptomycetaceae > Streptomyces > Streptomyces sp. NPDC045701. Next base: position 1,125 of record NZ_JBWKJV010000002.1, read on the forward strand.
GCCAGAGCTCGTTGAAGAACTTGTAGACGTACACCCCCTGCGCCGCCACCAGGCCGAAGTACAGCGGCGCTTGGAGCCAGCGGGTCGCGAAGAGGGCACACCCCAGGGTGGTCATGTTCGACGGGGGCGAGGCGGAGCGGGACACAAAACCTCCAAGGCGGGGAGGTTCGTCATTCTTGTGCGCCATCACCGACAATCTGAATTCGCGCCACCCTTTGGGATGATTAGGAATTCAGTAGCACAATCCCCCACCGCGATTCGGCCCGCCACCGGTCACGTGACACTCAGGCACGGCTCCCGGCCCGTCCATGCCGGCGTCACCGTCTCCGTGCTGCCGCCGCTGGGGCCGAAGGGGTTGGCGGAGACCGCCGCGCCGTTGTCCGGCGGCGCCCGGGTGGCGGGCACCGGCCGGCTCGCCCGGGAGGTGCGTGTCGGTGCAGCGGTGGCCTCGCTCGGGGTGCGTCGCGCTGTGGCCGCGCGCCGCTCGCCCACCCGCTGACCCGGCCTTCGAATTTCATTCGACAGATTGGCGTTCACGGGGTTGTCAGAGGTGTCGCCGGACTCCTACAGTCGCAGACTATCCGATGATTTGGGAGCGCTCCCATCAAAGGATGGGAGCGCTCCCGGTACTCGCACAGCACCCCTGTCGGCTCCGAAGCCCTCGGAGAGAGGCCCTCGCATGCGATCGCCACGGCACCTCGTCCGCACCGTCCGCCCCCCGTTCCGCACGCCGCTCACCACGGACACTTCGAACGACGGGGTCAAGCGGGTGAACCCGATGCGCCGTGCGAACCACACGGTGCCGGAGGCACGCACCAGTCCGACCGGCACGACGCCGGACGCGCCGCTCGCCGTGCACTGGATCCACGACCAGTTCTCCATGAACACACGCGAGCCCCACCCGGCCGTGCCGGTCGACGGCCATGGCGACCCCGACCGTACGACACCACCGGACCGGCCGCGCCGACGGGACCGAGGACCATCGCGAGGACCGGGGTCAGCCTTTCGCCGCCCTGGACCGCGGCCACGCGTGCGTCACGGGCCATGACGTCCACCGCCGTGGTACCGAAGACGACTTCGCGCCGTTCATCGGCACCGGCGGCGCGCCTGCCGTGCACGCCTCGTGCGACCGCGCCGCCGTCGGCTGCGCCCATGTCGCACCGCGTCCGGCGCCGCTGAGCGCCGCGGTCACAAATGCCCGAATTGAGCAGCGTCGCCACCGGGAAGCCGGTGACCTCCGGCCGCGGACGCGCACGTCCGACCGGTCCGCCTTCGACGAGGCCGGCGACTACAGCCGCGACACCGCCCCCTCCTCCGCCGCCTCAAGGGTCCCCGTCCACCCGGGCGGCGACCTGGCGTTAGCACCTCACCCGACCGACCTGCCCGGCGACCGCCGAGGAGAAAGACACAGCCCCACCTCTCACAGGAGACATCATGACCGGAAGCAAGAGACGATCACTGTCCTTACTGGCGGTGCTGGCCGCCCTGCACAGCGGGCTGGGCCTGGCCCTGATCGGCCAGAACAGCGCCCAGGCGCACGGCGTGACGATGACGCCCGGATCGCGGACCTACCTCTGCTACCTGGACGCCAAGACCAGCACCGGCGGGCTCGACCCGACGAACCCGGCGTGCAAGGCGGCACTCGCGGAGAGCGGCTCGACCGCGCTGTACAACTGGTTCGCCGTGCTCGACTCCAACGCGGGCGGCCGCGGCCCGGGCTACGTCCCGGACGGCAAGCTGTGCAGCGCCGGCGACCGCTCCCCGTACAACTTCACCGGCTACAACGCCGCCCGCGCCGACTGGCCCCGGACGCACCTCACCTCCGGGGCGACGATCAGGATCAAGCACAGCAACTGGGCGGCGCACCCGGGTGACTTCCGGGTGTACGTCTCCAAGCCCGGCTACTCGCCCACCAAGCCGCTGGGCTGGGGCGACCTGGAGCTGATCCAGACGGTCACCAACCCGCCGCAGTCGGGTTCGGTGGGGTCCGAGGGAGGTCACTACTACTGGGACCTCAAGCTGCCCTCGGGCCGCTCCGGGGACGCGATGATGTTCATCCAGTGGGTACGGTCGGACAGCCAGGAGAACTTCTTCTCCTGCTCCGACATCGCCTTCGACGGCGGCAACGGCGAGGTGACCGGCATGCGCGGCTCGGGGAGCACTCCCTCCCCGACGCCGACCCCGACCCCGACCCCGACGCCGACCCCCACGCCGACCCCGTCCGACCCGCACAGCGGGTGCATGGCCCTCTACAAGGTGACGAACTACTGGAACGGCGGCTTCCAGGGTTCCGTCGAGGTGATGAACCACCACCGCGCGTGACGGCTGGGCCGTGCGCTGGCAGCCGGGCGCCGGCACCAAGATCAACCAGGTCTGGAACGGCACCCTCGGCACCGGCTCCGACGGCACGGTCACGGTCAAGAACGTCGACCACAACCGCACCATCCCGCCGGACGGCACCGTGACGTTCGGCTTCACCGCCACCTCGACCGGGAACAACCTGCCGGTCGGCTCGGTCACCTGCGTCAATCCATGACACCGCGGCGGCGGCCTTCGCCCCCGCGGCAGTCGCGCGACGCGCGGTCCGCGAACGCGGGATCACCTCCCAGCCGCCGTCGTCCCCTCTCCCCGCCACACAAGGCGACATCCCCTCACGGAAAGAAGGAGCTGATGGATCGTCACTTACGTGCCCGCACGACGCGACGTCGTCTGACGCTCGTCCTCAGCACACTCGTCGCGGTGCTGCTCGGTCTCATCCCTTGGAGCGGGACCGCCGTAGCCCATGGATCGGTCGTGGATCCGGCGTCGCGCAACTACGGCTGCTGGCTGCGCTGGGGCAGCGACTTCCAGAACCCGGCCATGGCACAGCAGGACCCCATGTGCTGGCAGGCGTGGCAGGCCAACCCCAACGCCATGTGGAACTGGAACGGTCTGTACCGCAACGGCTCCGGCGGCAACTTCCAGGCAGCCGTCCCGGACGGGCAGCTGTGCAGCGGCGGCCGGACCGAAGGAGGTCGCTACAACTCGATGGACGCCGTGGGCCCCTGGAAGACCACGAATGTGGGCGCCAACTTCACCGTCAAGCTGTACGACCAGGCCAGTCACGGGGCGGACTACTTCCTGGTCTACGTCACCCGGCAAGGCTTCGACCCCACCACTCAACCGCTGCGCTGGAGCGACCTCCAGCTCGTGGCCCGCACCGGCAGGTACGCGCCCGGTCAGAACTACTCGATCCCCGTCAGTACGTCCGGTCACAGCGGTCGTCACGTCGTCTACACGATCTGGCAGGCCTCGCACATGGACCAGACGTATTTCCTCTGCAGCGATGTGAACTTCGGCTGACCCCGCCGCCCCTCAACGGCGGAGTCGCCGGTTCCGGCCAGTGGGCAGGCCGTCGGGTGATCCCGGCGGCCTGTCCGCGGAGCGGGGCGTCCCAAGACGCGCGCGGCCTGCCGGACGAGGCGCCGCGTCGTCTGCGGCGCACAGGGAGCGGCCGCCCGCCGGCCCGGTGCCAACGGGACGAAGCCCCGTCGCGCTCGTCGTCGGCAGGGGCGCCGCCCGTGCAAGTGCCACCGCCGTGCAAGCCTCCTCACCCCTGGAGCCGACATGTCACGACGCCGCTGGACCGGACAGCTCCTGCTGACCGCCCTCCTGCTGACCGCCCTCACTCTGTTGCCCGTCGCCGCAGCCCCGTCCTTCGCGGCAACCGCCCCGACGACAGCGGATGCTGTGCCACCCCGGCCGGGAGCGGCGCAGGGCACTCCACTCGTACCCCTGCCGTCGCTCCGTGCGACCACCGCTCAGGTCGCCTCCGGGCTGAAACGGCCCACCGTCCTCGTCGCCCCCGACGACGGCACGGGCCGGCTGTTCATCACGGAGAAGCCCGGCACCGTCCGCGTCTACCACCCGGACACCGGCCTGGACGGGACTCCGCTCATCGACATCTCCTCGGCGGTGGACGAATCGGGCAACGAGCGCGGCCTGCTCGGCATCGCGCTCCCGCCCGACTTCGCCGACAGCCAGGACCTGTACCTGGCGTACACGGCACTGCCCGACGGCGCGGTCACTCTCGCTCGCTACCGGCTCGACGAGTCCCGACTGGAGGTCCTGCTCTCCCAGGACCACGCCGAGTACAGCAATCACAACGGCGGCCAGCTCGCCTTCGGCCTCGACGGCAACCTGTACTGGAGCATCGGCGACGGCGGAGGCTCCGCGGACCCCCTGCGTGCCGGGCAGCGGCTGGACACCCTGTTGGGCAAGATCGTGCGCGTCGACGTGAGTCGCGCCTGCGGCTCGCTCGCTTACTGCGTCCCCGGTGACAACCCCTTCGTCGACACCCCCGGCGCCCGCGCCGAGATCTGGCTGTACGGACTGCGCAACCCGTGGCGATTCTCCTTCGACCGCGCCGACGGCTCCATGTGGATCGGCGACGTCGGGCAGGGCCGGTGGGAGGAGATAAACCACCTCGCCCCCGGGCAGGGCGGGCTGAACCTCGGCTGGTCCTGCTACGAGGGGCTGGAGAAGTTCACCGGCGGCCACTGCGATCCCGGCGAGAGGTACACCGGACCGGTCTTCACCTACTCCCCGTACACCGGCGGCTGCTCGGTCATCGGCGGCCATGTCTACCGGGGCCAGAAGTACACCGCCCTGGTCGGCGGCACGTACATCGCCACCGATTACTGCTCGTCCACGGTCTGGGCGCTGCGCCCCGACGGCAGGGGCGGCTACGAGCAGGCCGAGATCGGCGAGATGCCCACCCAGGTGACGTCGATCGGCACGACCGCCGAGGGCGAGTTCTACGTGGTGAACGACCTGCCCGGCGGCCTGCACCGCGTGTCGTTCACACGAGAGGAACCCACCTGCCGTGTGGACCGCACCGTGAGGACGTGGGGCACGGGCATGACGGTCGACCTCACCGTCACCAACACCGGCGACACCCCGGTGAACGGCTGGACGCTCAACTTCGCGCTGGCTCTCGGGCAGACCGTCGTCTCCGACTGGAACACCGATCTGACCCAGGGGAGCAACACGATCGCGGCGGCCAACGCTTCGCACAACACCACGATCGCCCCCGGCGCACGTGTCACCCTCGGATACCTCGCCCATCACACCGGCGACTCGTCATCGCCGACGCGGTTCACGCTCAACGGAGACGCCTGCGCCGTCGGCCGCTGAGCCGTCGGCACGCCCGTGGGCGAACCGGAACGCTTGACGGCCGGGAGCGCCCCCACGGGCCGGGCCGCCCGTTCCCCAGGGCGCGCCCGGCCCCTCGCGACGCCTGCCGGAGAACGGGCGTACCGGGGCCGGCTCGGCCTCCCCCTCCGTCACCGATGCTCCGGGGGTGGTCTCCACGGGCGCGGAGTGTCAGCGACGTCGAGGCGTTTGACCGGCGCACGGTCGGGATCCAGTGGCGCGGCGGAGGGGGCACGGGCACCCTGCTGATGGTGTCCGAAGGCGGCGCCTGGCGGGTCGCTCCGACGGCCGCGGAGGTGCGTCCGTACGCTCAGGGGCCGACGGCGGCCCTCGCCGGACTGCGCCGTGGCGGCGAATGCGCCGCGCGGTGATCGCCGGCGCCGGCCACGGGGCAGTCCGTTCCCCGGTCCAGGAAGGGCCGCCGAGCCCTCGGCGCACCGCGATGCGCGTCCGGCGTTCCGTGCGCCAAACGACGTCTCAGGCCGAGCCCCGCCGCACCAGCCCCGTGCGCGGGACGACGTGGCGCCAGGCGGCGCCCGGGTCGTCGGTCCCCTTGAGGAGCAGCCGGACCAGGGTGCGGCCCCTCTCCTCCACCGGCTGGTGGGCGCTGGTGAGCTGGGGATCGGTGTGCCGGGCGAGGAGGGAGTCGTCGAACCCGACGACGGCCACGCCCTCCGGCACTCGCCGGCCCGCCGCGCGCAGCGTGCGCGGCGCGCCCGCGGCCATCGTGTCCGACGCCGCGAACACCGCATGGAGGTCGGGATGGCGCCGGAGAAGCTCGGCGGCCGCACGGGGCCCGCTCCCCCCGGAGAAGTCGCCTTCGGCGATCCAGGACTCGTCCAGGTCACCGAAGGCCGCTTCCCGGTACCTCACGGAGCCGACGTTGAGCGACGTACTTCTCCAGCGGCCCGGTGATCGTGGCGATCGCCCGCCGCCCGGACGCCACGAGGTGGGTCCGGATACCGGAGAGAGGCGATCGCGAACCGGGCGGCCCGGCTCTCTCCGCTGCGAAATCCGTTCGACGTCTTGACGGAGTCTCGCGCGCCCCCGAGATTGGGAGCGCTCCCATTCCTGTTCGAACGAAGCATCCCCGTGCCTCCCGGTCACCGAGCAGCTCTCGATCACCGCTCAGCGCCCCCGGTCACCGAGCGCTCTTCCCTACCCTCTTAAGGACCCCCGCGTGCCACGACACCAGTCCCCCGACGCCCGCAGCTCCCGTCCCTCCCCCGGACCGCGCCGAGCCGGCCGGCCCGGAGGCGCCGGTGCGCTCCTGGGCAGCATGACCACCGCCTGGCTGCTGGCCGCCGCTCTCGTGGTGCCCGCCGCGGCGGACGAACCCGCCGCCGAAGGTCCCGAACTCATCGTCAACGGGGACTTCTCCGCGGGCACCGCCCCCTGGTGGTCGACCGCCAACAGCCCCGTCACCGTCGTGGACGGACGCCTGTGCGCCGAGGTTCCCGCAGGCACCGAGAACGCCTGGGACGCCATCGTCGGGCAGAACGGACTCGGCCTCACCGCCGGGGAGGGGTACACCCTCAGTTACACGGCGACGTCCACCGTGCCGATCACCATCCGCACCAACGTGCAGATGCCGACCGACCCGTGGACTGCGGAACTGGCCGCCACCCACCGGATCGACGAGACCGCCACGCGTGTCACCTCGAACTTCACGGCCGGAGCCGACCACGACGCCGCGCAACTCGTCTTCCAGATCGGCGGCAGCGCGCAGGCCCTCAGCTTCTGTCTCGACGACGTCTCCCTGATCGGCGGGACCGCACCACCGCCCTACGAGCCGGACACCGGTTCCCCCGTCCGCGTCAATCAGGTCGGCTACCTCACGGACGGTCCCAAGAGCGGCACCTTCGTCACCGAGGAGACCACCCCGCTGCCCTGGACCCTCAACGCGGCCGACGGAACGCGTCGCGCCGGCGGCACCACCGTTCCGGCGGGTGTGGACGCCGGCTCGCGGCAGAACACCCACACGTTCGACTTCAGCGCCGTGACCACCCCGGGTGAGGACTACACCGTCACGGTCGCGGGCGAGAAGAGCGAGCCGTTCGCCATCGGCGACGACCTCTACGCGGCCCTGCGCACCGACGCGCTCGCGTACTTCTACCACAACCGCAGCGGCATCGGGATCGACGCCGACATCGTGGGGGAGGAGTACGCCCGCCCCGCCGGCCACGTCAACGTGAGCCCCAACCAGGGCGACAACGACGTGCCGTGCCAACCGGGGGTGTGCGACTACCGCCTCGACGCGGCGGGCGGCTGGTACGACGCCGGCGACCACGGCAAGTACGTCGTCAACGGAGGCATCTCCGTCGCCCAGCTGATGTCGACGTTCGAGCGGACCCTGTACGAGGAGAACGCCGACGCCGGACCTCTCGGCGACGGTCGGCTCCGGTTGCCCGAGCACGGTAACGCCATTCCCGACATCCTCGACGAGGCCCGCTGGGAGATGGACTTCCTGATGCGGATGCAGGTTCCCGCCGGGCAGCCGCTGGCCGGCATGGCCCACCACAAGCTGCACGACCAGGCGTGGACGGGACTGCCCACCCGGCCGGACCGCGACCCGCAGCCCAGAGAACTGCACCCCCCGACCACCGCGGCCACCCTCAACCTGGCGGCCACCGCTGCCCAGTGCGCCCGGCTCTTCCAGGTCTACGACGCGGACTTCGCCGACGAGTGCCGCGTGGCCGCGCGGACCGCGTGGGCGGCCGCCAAGGCCCACCCCGGCATACTCGCCGACCCGAACGACGGCACGGGCGGCGGCGCCTACCCCGACGACGACGTGCGGGACGAGTTCTACTGGGCCGCGGCGGAGCTCTTCCTGACCACCGGCGAGGACGACTTCCGCCAGGCGGTCCTCCGCTCCCCGCTGCACGGTGACACCGATGCGGTCTTCCCACGCGGCGGCATGGCCTGGGGATCGGTCGCGGGACTCGGTGCCCTCAACCTCGCGAGTGTGCCGAACAAGCTCACCGCCGACCAGCTCCAGGCGGTGCGGAGCATGGTGACGGAGGCCGCCGACGGTTACGCGGCCGACTCCGCCGAGGCCGCGTACGGTCTTCCCTACGCACCCGGCGACGGACACTACGTGTGGGGCTCGAACAGCCAGGTCGCCAACAACATGGTCGTCCTGGGCTCGGCGCACGACCTCACCGGCAAGACCGTCTACCGTGACGCCGTCCTGCGCGGTCTCGACTACCTGCTCGGCCGCAACCCCCTGAACCAGTCGTACGTCACCGGATACGGCGAGCGGGACTCGCGCAACCAGCACCACCGGTTCTGGGCGGACCAACTCGACCCCACCCTGCCCAATCCGGCGCCCGGCTCCCTGGCCGGCGGTCCGAACGACGCCATCCAGGACCCTGTCGCCCAGGCCAAGCTGAAGGGCTGTGCGCCGGCGATGTGCTACATCGACGACATCGAGTCCTGGTCCACGAACGAGATCACCATCAACTGGAACGCCCCGCTCGCCTGGGTGGCCTCCTACGTGGACGACCTGGGTAGCGGCCGGACCCGGACAGCGCAGTGCGAGGTCACCTACGCGTCGCACCGCTGGAGCGGCGGCTTCACCACCCAGGTCGTGGTGAAGAACACCGGCGCCCAGGCCGTCAAGGACTGGAAACTGGACTGGACCTTCGCCGACCGGCAGCGGGTGTCCGACCCTTGGGGGGCGGACATCGAGCAGAGCGGCCCGCGGATCAGCGCCCAGGCGCTGAGCTGGAACGCCACCCTTCCGGCCGGCGGAAACGTCCGTTTCGGCTTCAACGGGGCGTCGACCGGACTCGTGAACGACCCCCGGGTCTTCAGGCTGCACGACCGGCCCTGTGCGGTGGCGCCGCCGCGATGAGCGGTGGCTCCTGACGCCAACCGAACGAGGCCGGTCCCGTCGTCCGTAGGCGGGACCGGCCCCGCCCCACGCGTCCACCCGATCCTTCAAGCCCTACGGGCCCGGTGCCCTTCATGCCACAGGTCACAGATGGCCTTGTCCGGAGCCTGGCGCCTTGTCCGGACCGCCAATAAGGACCTGTGGGGAATACGGAGCTTCCGGATCGGGCCGTTTCCGACCAGCCAAGCCGCCGCTGGGCCCGGCGGCGCCACTTACCGGGCGCACCGTCCCTTCCCGGTCCGCCCCCGGGGGTTCCTCGGGTCCGCACAGCGTCCCCGACGAGAACGCGTCGGACCTCTGCGGCGCCCTCGTACTCCGCCCCGGAGCTTCTCCGCGGGTCGGCAGCCATACGGCTGCCGAGGACATGACAGACACCGCAGTCCTGAGCAGCGGATTCACTCCGTCGGAGCGGATTTCGTAACCCGGACCTGGGAAGAATCGTTTCCCCAGGCCGGGGCGCGGCAAGGTGGGGCGGGTGGGACTCGAACCCACGGCCGACGGATTATGAGTCCGCTGCTCTAACCGGCTGAGCTACCGCCCCTTACGGCGCGTCGCGCACATTTGTGCGCGCCGTCTGCCGCAGCATAGCCGCTCATACGATCTCCTGCTCCGGATGGTCGGCAACGCACGCCCATGAGGACTCCGCCGCGCCCCGCGCGGTTCCCGCCCCGGCGGAATCAGCGCGGAATCGGGCGAAAAAGAAGGAGAGGGCCACAAGGGCCCTCTCCTGTCACCGCTCCCCCGACTGGACTCGAACCAGTAACCCTCCGGTTAACAGCCGAATGCTCTGCCAATTGAGCTACAGGGGATCGCGCTCCCCCGACTGGACTCGAACCAGTAACCTGCCGGTTAACAGCCGGCTGCTCTGCCAATTGAGCTACAGGGGATTGCTGCGTTGCACCGAACGTACCTACCCGGGGCGTCCCGGGCGGCGCTCGCTCGCTGCGACACATACATTAGCGCAAGCAGGGGGGTGCTCCGCCAATCGGTTCCCCGGGGTGATCTGCCGCCCTGACGGGTAGGCGGCCAGCACCGACGCCTACGGAAGGGTGGCAGCCATGCGGTACAAGCTCACGTTCGTCGTTGGACTGGCCTTGGGCTACGTCCTCGGCACACGTGCCGGGCGCGAACGCTACGAACAGCTGCGGAAGTCCGCCGCTGAGTTCTCGCAGAATCCGGCGGTGCGCAACGCGGCCGAAACGGCCGCGCAGACCGGCAGGGAGGTGGCCGGGAAGGCGCTGCACACCGTGAGCGACAAGGTCGGGGACCGGATGCCCGAGTCGGTCGCCCAGCGGGTGCGCTCGCTGAAGGAGCGCAGCCAGGCCAACGGCCAGGACGAGTGGGGGACCACCAACACCTAGGGTGCGGCAGAATCTATCCCCATGGGGATAGTCGCCGGGTTGGACAGTTCGTCGGGTTTCACGCGCATCGTCGTCTGCGACACGGAAACGGGTGCGGTGCTGCGGCAGGGCTACGCGCCGCACCCCGTCGAGCCGAAGGCGACCGAGGTCGACCCGCAGGCGTGGCTGCTTTCGCTGGGCGAGGCCGCGTCGGGCGGGTTGCTCGAAGGCGTCCAGGCGATCGGGGTCTCCGCGCAGCAGCACGGACTCGTGCCGCTCGACCGGCAGGGCGCCCTGGTGCGGCCCGCTCTGGTGGGCAATGACAAGCGGGCACAGGTGGCCGCCGCGGACCTCGTCGAGGCCCTCGGCGGCCGCCAGGCATGGGCCGAGGCCGTGGGCTCCGTACCGCAGGCGGCGCAGCCGGTGGCGAAGCTGCGGTGGCTGGCGCGGACGGAGCCGGAGGCGGCGGCGCGGGTCGCGATGGTGATGCAGCCGCACGACTGGCTGGTGTGGCAGCTGCTGGGCAGGCCGGTGCGGCGGACGACCGACCGGGGCGCGGCGTCGGGCACGGGTTACTGGTCCGCCGGCACGGGCGCGTACCGCCCGGACCTGGTGGAGCTGGCGCTCGGGCACCAGGCCGCGCTGCCGGAGGTACTGGGGCCCGCCGAGGCCGCCGGGATGACCCCGGAGGGGCTGCTGATCTCGGCCGGGACCGGCGAGACGATGGCGGCCGCGCTCGGGCTGGGACTCGGGCTCGGGGACGCGGTGGTGTCGCTCGGGGCGTCCGGCTCGGTCATGGCGGTGCACCACGAGGCGTCGGCCGACCCGCGGGGGATGATCACGGCGTTCGCGGACGCGGCGGGGATGCACCTGCCGGTCGTGCACACGTCGAACGCGGTACGGGCGCTGCGCGGTACCGCCGAGATGCTGGGTCTCGGCGGGGGCCTGGAGGAGTTGTCGGCGCTGGCGCTGAAGTCGACGCCGGGCGCCTCCGGGCTCGTCCTGCTGCCGTACCTGGAGGGTGAGCGCACCCCGCAGCTGCCGCACACGGCCGGGACGCTGAGCGGGTTGCGGCGCGAGTCGATGAAGCCCGAGCACCTGGCGCGGGCGGCGTTCGAAGGCATGCTGTGCTCGCTGGCCGACGCGATGGACGTGCTGCGCGGGCGGGGCGTGGAGGTGCGGCGGATCTTCCTGCTGGGGGCGGCCGCCGAGCTGCCCGCGGTGCAGGCGGCGGCGCCGGCGATCTTCGGGGCGCAGGTGGTCGTACCCCAACCGGCCGATTACGCGGCGCTGGGCGCGGCGCGGCAGGCGGCGTGGGCGCTGGGGGTGTCGCAGGGCGTGCTGTCGCCGCAGGCTCCGCCGGCCTGGCAGGGGGCGGCGGCCCAGGTATTCGAGCCGGGCGAGGACCTGGCGGTCGGCCGGGCGGTGCGTCAGCAGTACGGCGCCACACGCGAGCAGCTGCACCCGGGGGCTTTCTCCGTCTGACGGCGGGGGCGGCTCCGGGGGCAAAGGACAGGGAAACCGAGTCGTCAGACCGAGCATGCCCGGCGATAGTTGAACCGTGCTCAGACAACTTCTCCGGATTCACCTGGGGCCGTACAAGCGGCCCATAGCCCTGTTGGTGGCGCTGCAGCTGTTGCAGACGTGCGCCACCCTCTACCTGCCGACGCTGAACGCGGACATCATCGACAACGGTGTCGTCCTGGGGGACACCGGTTACATCCTGACCTTCGGCGCGCTGATGATCGCGGTGTCGGTGGTCCAGGTGGTCTGCAACATCGGCGCGGTCTACTTCGGGGCGCGTACGGCGGCGGCGCTCGGGCGGGACGTGCGGGCGGCGGTCTTCGACCGGGTGCAGTCGTTCTCGGCGCGGGAGGTCGGGCACTTCGGGGCGCCCTCGCTGATCACGCGGACGACCAATGACGTCCAGCAGGTGCAGATGCTGGTGCTGATGGCGTTCACGCTGATGGTGTCGGCGCCGATCATGTGTGTGGGCGGCATCGTCATGGCGCTCGGGCAGGACGTGCCGCTGTCCGGGGTCCTGCTCGCGGTGGTGCCGGTGCTGGGCGTCGCCGTGTCGCTGATCGTGCGCAGGATGCGGCCGCTGTTCCGGACGATGCAGGAGCGGCTGGACACGGTGAACCGGGTGCTGCGCGAGCAGATCACCGGCAACCGGGTGATCCGGGCGTTCGTGAAGGACGCCTACGAGCGGAAGCGGTTCGAGCGCGCCAACACCGGGCTGACCGAGATGTCGATGTCGACCGGCCGGCTGATGGCGCTGATGTTCCCCACGGTGATGACGGTGGTGAACCTCTCCAGCGTCGCCGTGGTCTGGTTCGGCGCGCACCGCATCGACGGCGGCGGGATGGAGATCGGGGCGCTGACGGCGTTCCTGGCCTACCTGATGCAGATCGTGATGGCCGTGATGATGGCCACGTTCATGTTCATGATGGTGCCGCGCGCCGAGGTGTGCGCCGAGCGCATCGAGGAGGTGCTGCGTACGGAGTCCAGCGTGATCCCGCCGGTGGCGCCGGTGCGGAAGCTGCTGCGGCGCGGGCACCTGGAGGTGCGGGGCGCGGACTTCCGTTATCCGGGTGCCGAGGAGCCGGTGCTGCGCGGGGTGGACCTGGTGGCCCGGCCGGGTGAGACGACGGCGATCATCGGTTCGACCGGCAGCGGCAAGTCGACGCTGCTGGGTCTGGTGCCGCGGCTGTTCGACGTCACCGGCGGCGAGGTGCTGGTCGACGGCGTGGACGTGCGGGAGCTGGATCCCGTGCTGATGGCGAAGACGGTGGGCCTGGTGCCGCAGAAGCCGTACCTGTTCTCCGGGACGGTGGCCACGAACCTGCGGTACGGCAATCCCGGCGCGACCGACGAGGAGCTCTGGCACGCGCTGGAGGTGGCGCAGGCCGCCGACTTCGTACGGGACCTGGAGGGTGGCCTGGAGGCGCCGGTCTCCCAGGGCGGGACGAACGTGTCGGGCGGGCAGCGGCAGCGCCTGGCGATCGCGCGGACGCTGGTGCAGCGGCCGGAGATCTACCTGTTCGACGACTCGTTCTCCGCGCTGGACTACACGACGGACGCCCTGCTGCGGGCGGCGCTGGCGGCGGAGACGGCCGAGGCGACGGTGGTGATCGTGGCCCAGCGGGTGTCGACGATCCGGGACGCCGACCGGATCGTGGTCCTGGACGAGGGCCGGGTCGTGGGGACGGGGCGCCATCCCGAGCTGATGGCGGGCAATGAGACGTACCGGGAGATCGTGCTCTCCCAGCTGACCGAGGCGGAGGCTGCCTGATGGCGGGGCCGGCGGGACGGATGATGGCGGGGGCCGGGGGCCCCGACCAGCGGTCGATGGACTTCAAGGGATCCGGGAAACGGCTGCTGCGGCACCTGAGGCCGGAGAAGGCCACGCTGTGGCTGATGCTGGCGGCCGGGGTGCTGAGCGTGGCGCTGTCGGTGGTCGGACCGATGATCCTGGGCCGGGCGACCGACCTGATCTTCGCGGGCGTGGTCGGGCGGCGGACCCCGGACGGGCTCACCAAGGAGCAGGCCCTGGCCGGGTTGCGGGCCGACGGGAGCGACGGGCTCGCGGACATGCTGTCGGGGGTCGACTTCCGCCCGGGGCAGGGCATCGACTTCGGCGCGGTCGGCGACGTGCTGATGGTCGTCCTGGTGGTGTACCTGGCGGCAGGGCTGCTGATGCTGGTGTCGACGCGCATGTCGATCCGGGTGATCAACCGGACCGTGTACCGGCTGCGGGAGGACGTGCAGGCCAAGCTGGAGCGGCTGCCGCTGGCGTACTTCGACCGGGCGAAGCGCGGGGAGGTGCTGAGCCGGGCGACGAACGACATCGACAACATCTCGCAGACCATGCAGCAGACGATGGGCCAGTTGATCAACTCGGCGCTGACCATCGTCGGTGTGCTGGTGATGATGTTCTGGATCTCGCCGCTGCTGGCGCTGGTCGCGCTGGTGACGGTGCCGCTGTCGGTGGTCGTGGCGACGAGGGTGGGCAAGCGGTCGCAGCCGCACTTCGTGCAGCAGTGGAAGTCGACGGGCCGGCTGAACGCGCACGTCGAGGAGATGTACACCGGGCACGCGCTGGTGAAGGTGTTCGGGCGGCAGGACGAGTCGGCGGCCGACTTCCGCGAACAGAACGAGGCGCTGTACGAAGCGGGGTTCAAGGCGCAGTTCAACAGCGGGATCATGCAGCCGCTGATGTTCTTCATCTCGAACCTGAACTACGTCCTGGTCGCGGTGGTGGGCGGGCTGCGCGTCGCGTCCGGGACGCTGTCCATCGGTGACGTGCAGGCGTTCATCCAGTACTCGCGGCAGTTCTCGATGCCGCTGACGCAGGTGGCGTCGATGGCGAACCTGGTGCAGTCCGGGGTCGCGTCCGCGGAGCGGATCTTCGAGCTGCTGGACGCGGAGGAGCAGGAGCCGGACGCCCCGCGTCCCACCGGGCGGCCGGCGGAACCGGCGGTGTCGGAGGGCCGGGTGTCGCTGGAGAAGGTGTCGTTCCGCTACGACCCGGACCGGCCGCTGATCGAGGACCTGTCCCTGTCGGTGGAGCCCGGCCAGACGGTCGCGATCGTCGGGCCGACGGGCGCGGGCAAGACCACGCTCGTCAACCTGCTGATGCGGTTCTACGAGGTGACCGGCGGCCGTGTCCTGCTGGACGGGGTCGACGCGACGGAGCTGACGCGGGACGAGCTGCGGTCCCGCATCGGGATGGTGCTCCAGGACACCTGGCTGTTCGGCGGCACGATCGCCGACAACATCGCCTACGGCGCGCCGGAGTCGCGCGGGGTGACCCGCGAGGAGATCGAGGAGGCGGCCAGGGCCGCGCACGCCGACCGGTTCATCCGGACGCTGCCGGACGGGTACGACACCGTCATCGACGACGAGGGCGCGGGCGTCAGCGCGGGTGAGAAGCAGCTGATCACCATCGCGCGGGCGTTCCTGTCGGACCCGGTGATCCTGGTGCTGGACGAGGCGACCAGCTCCGTCGACACCCGGACCGAGGTGCTCATCCAGAAGGCGATGGCCCGCCTGGCGCACGGGCGGACGAGTTTCGTCATCGCCCACCGGCTGTCGACGATCCGGGACGCGGACGTGATCCTGGTGATGGAGAACGGGGCGATCGTCGAACAGGGCACGCACGAGGAGCTGCTCGCGGCGGAGGGCGCCTACGCCCGCCTGTACGCGGCGCAGTTCGCCCAGGCGGTGGCGGAGGTCGACTGACGGGCCGCCGGCCGGGCGCGCGGGGGCGCGGCGCTGCGGCCGGTGCGGTGCCGTGGCCGGTGCGGTGCCGGGTGCCGGGGACGGCGCCGGGTGCCGGGGACGGCGCCGGGCCCGCGGCGGCAGGGCGTACCGGCGCACGCCGGGGGTGAGCGGCGGCCCGGCCCTCGTCCCACCCCGACGGGCGGCCGCATCGCGCGGGTGCGCGGCCGGTGCGGCGGCTGCGGGCGCCTGGCCGACGGGCGGGCGCGGCCGCGGCGGCTGCGGGGCGTAGCGGCGTACGACGGGCGCGCGGCGGGTCCGGCCCTGCGTCTCCGCGCGGACGGGCGGCAGGCGGCGCCGGGGCGGGGTGGTCAGTCCAGGTAGCCCCGGAGCTGGTCGGCGAAAGCGTGGTCGCGCAGTTTGCCGAGGGTCTTGGACTCGATCTGGCGGATGCGTTCGCGGGTCACGCCGAAGATGCGTCCGATCTCCTCCAGGGTCCGGGGCCGGCCGTCGGCCAGCCCGTAGCGGAGCTGGACGACCTTGCGTTCCCGTTCGCCGAGGGTGGACAGGACGGCGTCCAGGTGCTCGCGCAGCAGGAGGAACGCCGCCGACTCGACGGGGGACGCGGCGTCGCCGTCCTCGATGAGGTCGCCGAGCGCGACGTCGTCCTCCTCACCGACCGGGGCGTGCAGGGAGACCGGTTCCTGGGCGAGGCGCAGCACCTCGCCGACGCGTTCGGGCGCCAGGTCCAGGTGGGCGGCGACCTCGGCGTGGGTGGGTTCGCAGCCGCGTTCCTGGAGCATGCGGCGCTGGACCCGTACGACCCGGTTGATGAGTTCGACGACGTGGACCGGGACGCGGATGGTACGGGCCTGGTCGGCGAGGGCGCGGGACATGGCCTGCCGTATCCACCAGGTGGCGTACGTCGAGAACTTGTAGCCGCGCGCGTAGTCGAACTTCTCGACCGCCCGGATCAGACCCAGGTTGCCCTCCTGGACGAGGTCGAGCATGGTCAGGCCCCGGCCGACGTACCGCTTGGCCACGGAGACGACGAGCCGCAGGTTGGCCTCTATCAGGCGGCGCTTGGCCATCCGGCCCATGACGACCAGCCGGTCGAGGTCCAGGGCCAGCTGGGAGTCCAGGTCGGGGGTGCCGGCGAGTTTCTCCTCGGCGAAGAGTCCCGCTTCGACGCGGCGGGCCAGTTCGACCTCCTCGGCGGCGGTGAGCAGAGGTATGCGGCCGATCTCCCGGAGGTACTGGCGGAAGAGGTCGGAGGACGGGCCGCCGCCGGCCGCCTCGGCGGCGGCACGGCTCCGGGGGGCGGGCGCCTGCTCGGGTTCGTCCGGATCCGGTACGGCGTCGGGGAGGGTCTCCGGGTGGTGGGCCGGGATGCCCTGTACGGGGACGGCGATGGCCGTGGCCGTGGCCGGGTCGATGTCGGTCAGGGTCCGGGTCTGCACGAGGGCGACCTCCAGGGTGATCGCTGCCGGTTCGGGGGCGTGCGGCAGCGGGACGGCGGCGGCCGTGCCGCTGTTCTCCGTCCCGTACGCGATGAGCGGATCCGCGGGGGTGAGGGGCACACCGTCGGTGGGCCGGCCGCGCTCCGAGGACTCAGGCACCGCCCCCAGTGTGGGGTACGACACATCACCGCCAGTAGGGGCGTGCCAACACTTTTTGCGACCGGCCGGTGACAGGGCGCGGTGGCCCGGAGGTCACGGGGGACATGGCGGTGCTGCGCGAGGGCGACCGGACGACGTGGACGGTGCACCGGACGCTGCGCGAGGCGTACGCGATCAACCTGTAGGGGCCGTCGCCGTCCCCGGGCTACAGCGCGGCGGCGCCGTGGTTGCGGAGTGACTGGGCGTACTGCTGGAGGACCCACAGCTCGTTCTGCACGGCGGCCAGGTGGTCGGCGTCGCCGTACGTGGCGAGGCGGGCGAGGGAGCCCTGCACGTCGTGGATCCGGCGGTCGACCGCGCGCAGGCGCACCTGGACGAGCTGGTCGCCCGCGTACGTCTCGTCGACGGTACGTCCGTGGATGACCTCCACGGCCAGCTCCGTGACGAGCGCGCGGACGGTGTCGTCGGGCGCGGCGTCCCTGACGCGCGCCAGGTATCCGGCGGTGTCGCCGATGCCCTGTTCGGCGCCGCCCGCCTCCGCGATGGTGCGGCGGACCGCGGCGTACGGCGGGGCGGTGAACTCGTCGGCGCCGTACGCGTCGAAGGCGGGCGAGACGAGGGCGGGGTGCTGGAGCGCCAGCTTCAGCAGCTCCCGCTCGGTGCGGTGGGCCGGGCTGCGCAGGTTGAGCGCCGGGCCCGAGGGGGCGGCGGGGGCCCGCG
This sequence comes from Streptomyces sp. NPDC045701, assembly GCF_056432045.1. NCBI lineage: Bacteria > Bacillati > Actinomycetota > Actinomycetes > Kitasatosporales > Streptomycetaceae > Streptomyces > Streptomyces sp. NPDC045701. The sequence continues at coordinate 19,115 of NZ_JBWKJV010000002.1, forward strand.
TCGCGGACGGGGCGGCCGTGGGGCGGGCGGCAGGGGCGGGGCCCCGGCCGCCGCGGTCCCTGGCCCAGCGGGCGAACTGGGCGACGCGCTTGACGACGAACTGGGTGTCGAGGATGCCGAGCATGCCCGCGAGCTGTACGGCGACCTCGTGCTGCGAGGCGGTGTTCTTGATCCGGGCGACGACCGGCGCGGCCTCGTCGAGGGCGGCGGCGCGGCCCGCCGGGGTCTCCAGGTCGTACCGGCCCACGATCTGACGCAGCGCGAACTCGAAGAGCGGGGTGCGGGGCTCGACGAGGTCGGCGACCGCCTCGTCGCCCTTGGCGAGGCGCAGGTCGCAGGGGTCCATGCCGTCCGGGGCGATGGCGATGTACGTCTCGGCGGCGAACTTCTGGTCGTCCTCGAAGGCCCGCAGCGCGGCCTTCTGGCCGGCGGCGTCGCCGTCGAAGGTGAAGATGACGCGCGCCGAGCCGTTGTCCATCAGCAGCCGGCGGAGGATCTTGATGTGGTCGCCGCCGAAGGCGGTGCCGCAGGTGGCGATGGCGGTGGTGACGCCGGCGAGGTGGCAGGCCATGACGTCGGTGTAGCCCTCGACGACGACGGCCCGGCTGGACTTGGCGATGTCCTTCTTGGCCAGGTCGATGCCGTACAGGACCTGCGACTTCTTGTAGATCGGCGTCTCGGGTGTGTTGAGGTACTTGGGCCCGTTGTCGTCGTCGCGGAGCTTGCGCGCGCCGAACCCGACGACGTCCCCGCCGACGTCCCGGATGGGCCACATCAGGCGGCCGCGGAACCGGTCGATGGGGTTGCGGCGGGATTCCTGGGAGAGCCCGGAGAGGAGCAGCTCCTTGTCGGTGAAGCCCTTGCCGCGCAGGTAGCGGGTGAGGTGGTCCCAGCCGGCCGGGCTGTAGCCGACGCCGAAGTGCTGGGCGGCGGCCTGGTCGAAGCCGCGCTCGGCGAGGAACTTCCGCCCGATCTCGGCCTCGGCGCTGTCGAGTTGCTCGACGTAGAACTGGGCGGCGGCCTTGTGGGCCTCGATCAGCCGGATCCGCTCGCCGCGCTGGTGGCCGGGGTTGTACCCGCCCTCCTCGTAGCGCAGGGTGATGCCCGCCTTGGCGGCGAGGCGCTCGACCGTCTCCGAGAAGGAGAGGTGGTCGATCTTCATCACGAAGGCGATGGTGTCCCCGCCCTCCTGGCAGCCGAAGCAGTGGAAGAGACCCTTGCTGGGGCTGACCTGGAACGAGGGGGACTTCTCGTCGTGGAAGGGGCACAGCCCCTTGAGGTTGCCGCCGCCGGCGCCGCGCAGCTGGAGGTACTCGGACACGACGGCGTCGATCGGGACCGCGTCCCGTACCGCCTTCACGTCGTCATCGTTGATCCTGCCGCCTGCCACCCCTGAATCTTACGGGGGTGACGGCGGCCCGTCCGGCGGGATGCGGGTGCTACGGCCGGGGCAGGACGGTGGTGAGCGGCGTCGCCGGGTCGGCGAGGGCCTCGGTGTCCACGGGCGCACCGGACCGGACCAGCGCCTGGATGGCGGGTGTGACGTCCCACACATTCACGTTCATCCCGGCCAGCACCCTGCGGTCCTTCAGCCAGAAGGCGATGAACTCGCGCCTGCCGACGTCGCCGCGGAGCACCACCTGGTCGTAGGTGCCGGGCGGGGCCCAGCCGCTGTACTCCATGCCGAGGTCGTACTGGTCGGAGAAGAAGTACGGGACCTGGCCGGGGCCGGTGTCCCGGCCGAGCATGGCGCGGGCGGCGGCGGCGCCGCCGCTCCGGGCGTTGGCCCAGTGCTCGACCCGCAGCCGGGTGTGGAGGAGGGGGTGCTCGGCGGCGGCCACGTCCCCGGCGGCGTGGATGTCCGGGTCGGAGGTCCGCAGCGACGCGTCGACGGCGATGCCGCCGCCGTGGGCGCGGTCGACGAGGGCGAGGCCGGCGTTCTCGGCGAGGGTGGTGCACGGGGTGGCGCCGACGGCGACCAGGACGGCGTGGGCGGGGTGCTCGTCGCCGTCGTCGGTGCGGGCGGCCAGCACCATGCCGTCCTGGCCGACGATCTCGGTGAGGTGGGTGCCGAACCGGAAGCGGACGCCGTGCCCGGCGTGCAGGTCGGCGAAGAGCTGGCCCAGCTCGGGGCCGATGACCTGGTGGAGGGGGGTGGGGGCGGGTTCGACGACGGTGACCTCGGCGCCGTACGCCCGCGCGGCGGCGGCGACCTCCAGGCCGATCCAGCCGGCTCCGGCGATGACCAGGTGGCCGTTGTCGCGGCCGAGGGCGGCGAGGGTCCCCTGGAGGAGGTCGGCGTGGACGAGCCGCCGCAGGTGGTGGACGCCGGCGAGGTCGATGCCGGGGACGTCGAGGCGGCGCGGTTCGGAACCGGTGGCCAGCAGCAGCTTGTCGTAGCGGATGGTGGTGCCGTCGCCGAGGCGGACCGTCCGGGCGGCGCGGTCGACGGCGGTGACCGGCTGGCCGAGGTGGAGCTCGACGTCGTTCTCCGCGTACCAGGCGGACTCGTGGACGAAGGCGCGCTCGCGCGGGTCCTTGCCGGTGAGGTAGCCCTTGGACAGCGGCGGGCGCTCGTAGGGCGGGTCGGCCTCGTCGCCGATGAGGATCACCCGGCCGTTGAACCCTTCGGCGCGGAGTGTCTCCGCCGCCTTCACCCCGGCCAGTCCCCCACCGACGATGACGAAGGTCTGATCTGCGTCGACCACTTGTTACCTCCTGGTGGTTCCGGGAATGTCACGCTACGCCGTCGGCATCCAGCAGCGTCCCGTACGGAGCGTGAGGGTGGAAGAGGACGTCGGGCGTCACCTTCACCGGCGGCCGGTCAGGCGGGCGTGGAGGGTGCGGGCGGAGGCGTCGGTGAAGGAGGCGATCTGGTCGACGATGATCCGCTTGCGGGCCCGGTCGTCGGGCGCCGTGTCGAACAGGGCGCGGAACTGGGGGTCCAGGCCCTCGGGCGCGCGGGCGGTCAGCGCCTCGGCCAGCTCGGCGAGCACGATCCGCTGGTCGGCCCGGAGCGCCTCCTGTTCGGCGCGCTGCATCACGTACCGGTCGGCCACCGCCTTGAGCACCGCGCACTCGTTGCGGGTCTCGCGCGGTACGACCAGTTCGGCGGCGTACCGGGTGAGGCGGCCCGCGCCGTACGCCTGGCGGGTGGCGGACTCGGCGGCCAGGCAGAAACGGCCGATGAGCTGGCTGGTGGCGTCCTTGAGGCGGGCCTGGGCGGTGGCGCTGCCGTCGTAGCCGTGCGGCCACCACTCCTGTTCCATCAGCCGGTCGAGGGCGTCGGCGAGCTCCTGCGGGTCGGTGCCGGCCGGGACGTAACGCCCGATGGCGACGCGCCAGATGTCGGCGCGTTCGGGTTCGGCGTGGAGGAGGTTGGGGTCGACGTGCCCGGCGTGCAGTCCGTCCTCGAAGTCGTGGACCGAGTAGGCGACGTCGTCGGACCAGTCCATGACCTGCGCCTCGAAGCAGCGGCCGTGCTCGGGCGCGCCCTGCCGTACCCAGGCGAAGACCGGGAGGTCGTCCTCGTAGACGCCGAACTTGGTCGAGTCGGGGTCGGCTGGGTGGGCGCCGCGCGGCCAGGGGTACTTGGTGGCGGCGTCGAGGGTGGCGCGGGTGAGGTTGAGGCCGACGCTGACGACCTCGCCGGTGGTGTCGTCGTGGAGGAACCGCTTGGGTTCGATGCGGGTGAGCAGGCGCAGCGACTGGGCGTTGCCCTCGAAGCCGCCGCAGTCCTTGGCGAAGTCGTTGAGCGCCTGTTCGCCGTTGTGCCCGAAGGGCGGGTGGCCCATGTCGTGGGAGAGGCAGGCGGCCTCGACGAGGTCGGGGTCGCAGCCCAGGGCGGCGCCCAGCTCGCGGCCCACCTGGGCGCATTCCAGGGAGTGGGTGAGCCGGGTGCGCGGGCTCGCGTCCCAGGCGTGGCTGCGGGAGCCGGGGGTGACGACCTGGGTCTTGCCGGCCAGTCGCCGCAGCGCGCTGGAGTGCAGCACGCGTGCGCGGTCCCGCTGGAACGCGGTGCGGCCGGGCCGCTTGTCGGGCTCGGCGGCCCAGCGTTCGGTGGCCGTCCCGTCGTACGTGCCGTCAGTGCCGTCAGTGCCGTACATGCCGTTCATGCACTGAAGGTAACCGCAGGGGCTGACGGTGAACCGGTCAGGCGGAGACCAGTTGGGAGGAATCGGCCGGGACCGGTGCCGTGGCGAGGGCCTGGTCGTAGCGGTGGAGGACGAGCCGGGCGAGTGCGGCGTGCGGTCCGAGGGGCGCGGCGGCGATCCAGGGGGCGGCTGCGGCGCTGCGGGTGGCGAACAGCCCGGGGGCGGTGAAGTAGGAGGCGACGGCTATGCGGTGGTGGCCCCGGGCGGTGAGCGCGCGGACGGCCTCGGCGACGGTGGGCGAGGCGGCGGAGGCGTAGGCGGCGATCACGGGCACGCCGCCTAGGCGTTCGCCGAGCAGCCGGGCGGTGCGGCGGGTGTCGGCGGCGGAGTCGGGGTCGCGGGAGCCGGCGGCGGCGAGGACGACTCCGGTGCCGCCGCCGGTGCCGTGCGCGGTGCGCCAGCCGGCCTCGGTGAGCCGGGCGTACAGCGCTTCGACGAGCAGGGGGTGGGGGCCGAGCGGGGCGGCGACGCGCACGCGCAGGTGGGGTGCGGTGGCGGCGGCGCCGGGCAGGTCGTGCTTGACGTGGTGGCCGCGGCTGAGGAGCAGGGGTACGAGGACGGCGTCACCGGCCGGCAGACCGGCGAGGGTGCCGGTGAGCAGGGGGGCGTTCAGCTCGATGTGGCCGAGCCGTACCGGGAGGCCGGGGCGGAGTTCGCGGACCCGGTCGAGCAGGGCGTTCACGGTGGCCGGTGCGCGGGGGTCGCGGCTGCCGTGGGCGACGGCGACGAGGGTGGGCGGCTGGGGTGTGCTCATGGGCCTGCGCGTTCCGTCGAGGTGGAGGTGGGTCGGTCGGGAGCCGGGCGGCGCGGTGCCGTGGGTGAGCGGTCGGGAGGTGGTGTCGAGGGGCGGGGGCGTGAGGGGGTGGGCCGGCTCCGTCATGAACCGATGGTGACGGGTGGGTGTTGCCGGGGCGTTGCGCGGCGGTGACGGGTGTTTTCCAGGCGCTCACGGTCCGCGCGGCGGGCGCGCGGGCGGGAGGTGCCGCGGTCGGTGCCGGGGGCGGCACCCCGCGCGGGTGCCGCCCCAGGGCTCCGGGGGGGTCAGGCGGACACCGTGCCAGGCGTACGGCGGAGAACGATCTTTTTACCCACTACCTTGTTTTCGAAACGCGGAATATATTTTCCGCAGACAGGAAGTGGGGGTTCCATGAGTGGTACGCACAGGACGCTGCCACGCCGCGCCGTCGCGGAGCTCGTCGGCACCGGGGCGCTGGTGTCGGTCATCATCGGTTCGGGCATCCAGGCCACCGGCCTGAGCCAGGACGTGGGGGTACGGCTGCTGGCCAACTCACTGGCCTCGGCGATCGGGCTCGGGCTGCTCATCGCCCTGTTCGCCCCGGTCTCCGGCGCCCACCTCAACCCGGTCGTCACCCTCTCCGCCTGGTGGACCGGACGGCGCGCCCCGGGCCGGCTGACCGGCCGGGAGGTCTCCCTCTACATCACCGCGCAGCTGGCCGGGGCGGTCGCGGGGGCCCTGCTCGCCGGGGCCATGTTCGGGCGGACGCCCGGAAGTTGGTCCACGCAGACCCGGTCCGACGGTCACCTGCTGCTCGGCGAGGTCGTCGCCACCGCCGGTCTGGTGCTGCTGGTCCGGGGCCTGGACCGCATCGGGCGCGCCCAGCTCGCGCCGCGCGCGGTCGCGGCGTACATCGCGGCCGCCATCTGGTTCACCTCGTCCGGTTCGTTCGCGAACCCGGCCGCGACCGTCGGCCGCTCGCTCACCGACTCGTTCACCGGCATCGCGCCCGCGTCGACGCCGGGTTTCATCGCCGCCCAGCTGTTCGGCGGCCTCCTGGGCGCGGGGCTCGCCGCGCTGCTGTACGGCGGCCGGCCGCCGGCGGGATCACACGTCCCGCGGTGAACCGGACGGGCCGTTCCAGCGTCGGAAGAGGCGGAGGTGGGACGTGGGATTCCGACAGGGTTTGCGGTCCGTGCGGTCGGGGCCGAGGTGGCCGGCGAGCCGGCGCGGGCGGCGGCGGCTGGTGCGGGGGGTCATGGTGGGGTGCGTCCTGGCGCTCACGCCGGCGACGTGGACGCACGCCGTCGCCGACGACCGGCTGCGTACGGCGGCGGACGTGCCCGCGCGGGACGTGGCCGTCGTGTTCGGGGCGGGGCTGTGGAAGGGCCGCCCCACCCCGTACCTGGCACACCGGCTGGACACCGCCGCCGCGCTGTACCGGGACGGCAAGGTGAAGGTCCTCCTCGTCACCGGCGACAACGGCCGCGCCGAGTACGACGAGCCGGACGCCATGCGCGCGTACCTGAGGGAGCGGGGCGTACCGGACGGGCGGATCGTCAGCGACTACGCGGGCTTCGACACCTGGGACTCGTGCGTCCGCGCCAAGAGGATATTCGGCGTGGACCGGGCCGTCCTGGTGACCCAGGGCTTCCACATCCGCCGCGCGGTCGCGCTCTGCCGGGCGGCGGACATCGACGTGTACGGGGTCGGGGTCGACGAACCGCACGACTCCGTCTGGTACTGGGGCGGGGCCCGCGAACTGGTCGCGGCCGGGAAGGCGGCGCTGGACGCGGCGTTCGAGCCGGAGCCGACGTTCCTGGGCCGGCGGGAGACCGGCGTGACGGAGGCACTGGGGCGCTGACCGCCCCGGCGCCGGGCCGGGGCCGAGCCGGGCCGTCGCCGGCCGCCCCGCCGCCCGCGCGCCTCACCGGCCCGTCGGGCGGCCGTGGAGCGGGCCGTACCGGGCCCGTAATGCGCCGTGTCGGTGGCCGTAACACACGCGTCGCATCCTCGGGGGCATGCTCACCGCCACCACCGCCACGCACTGTCCCTACTGCGCCCTGCAGTGCGGGATGAACCTCCGGCCAGCCGGCGACGGCGTCGAGGTGGTGGAACGCACCGACTTCCCCGTCAACCGGGGAGCCCTGTGCGGTAAGGGACGTACCGCACCCGCCGTGCTCTCCTCCCGGGTCAGGCTGGAGGGGCCCCTGGTCCGACGCCCCGCCACAGGCAGGCTCGAACCGGCCACCTGGGAGGAGGCCCTGCGTGCCGTCGCCGACGGACTGCGCGGCACCAGGGAGCGGCACGGGGCCGACGCCGTCGGGGTCTTCGGGGGCGGCGGGCTCACCAACGAGAAGGCGTACACGCTCGGCAAGTTCGCCCGGCTGGTCCTCGGCACGTCGCAGATCGACTACAACGGCCGGTTCTGCATGTCGTCCGCCGCCGCCGCCCACCAGCGGGCCTTCGGGCTCGACCGGGGGCTGCCCTTCCCGCTGGAGGACATCCCCCGCACGGGGTGCGTGGTCCTCGTCGGGTCGAACCTGGCCGAGACCATGCCGCCCGCCCTGCGGTACCTCACCGAGCTGAAGGAGAACGGCGGCAAGCTGATCGTCGTCGACCCGCGCCGCACCCGCACCGCCGAGCAGGCCGACCTGCACCTCGCGCCCCGCCCCGGCACCGACCTGGCGCTCGCGCTCGGGCTGCTGCACCTGGTGGTGGCGGAGGGGCGGACGGACGAGGAGTTCATCGGGAGCCGTACGACCGGCTGGGCCGAGGCCCGCGCCGCCGCCATGTCCCACTGGCCCGCGCAGGTCGAGCGCATCACGGGCGTGCCCGTGCCGCAGCTGCGGGAGGCGGTGGCGCTGTTCTGCGACGCGCCCGAATCGATGGTGCTGACCGCGCGCGGCCCGGAGCAGCAGTCCAAGGGCACCGACACCGTCGGCGCCTGGATCAACCTGTGCCTGGCCACCGGCCGCGCCGGCCGGCCCCTGTCCGGGTACGGCTGCCTCACCGGGCAGGGCAACGGCCAGGGCGGGCGCGAGCACGGGCAGAAGGCCGACCAGCTGCCCGGCTACCGCAAGCTCGACGACCCCGCCGCCCGCGCCCACGTCGCCGGGGTGTGGGGCGTCGACCCCGACACCCTCCCCGGGCCGGGCCGCAGCGCCTACGAGCTGCTCGACGCGCTCGGCACCGACGTCAGGGCGTTGCTGCTCATGGGCTCCAACCCGGTCGTGTCGGCGCCGAGGGCCGCGCACATCCAGGAGCGGATCGAGTCCCTGGACTTCCTCGCCGTGGCGGACGTGGTGCTGTCGGAGACCGCCGCGCTCGCCGACGTCGTACTGCCCGTGACCCAGTGGGCCGAGGAGACCGGCACCCTCACCAACCTGGAGGGCCGCGTCCTGCTGCGCCGCCGGGCCGTCGATCCGCCCGAGGGCGTACGCAGCGACCTGGAGGTGATGAACGCGCTCGCCGCGCTGCTGGGGTGGGAGAAGGGGTTCGCCACCGACCCCGAGGAGGTCTTCGACGAGCTGCGCCGCGCGTCGGCCGGCGGCCCCGCCGACTACGCGGGCATCAGCTACCGCCGCATCGTGGAGGAGGACGGCGTCTTCTGGCCGTGCCCCGAACCCGGACACCCCGGTACGCCCCGGCTGTTCCTGGAGCGGTTCGCGACACCGGACGGGCGGGCGCGGTTCGTGCCCGTCACCCACCGGGCGGCGGGCGAGGAGACGGACGACGAGTATCCGGTGGTGCTGACGACCGGGCGGGTGGTGTCCCAGTACCAGTCGGGCGCCCAGACCCGGCGCGTCGACGAGCTGAACGCCGCCGCGCCCGGACCGTTCGTGGAGCTCCACCCCCGGCTGGCCGGGCGGCTGGGCGTCGCCGAGGGCGAGCCGGTGGCCGTGGTGTCCAGGCGCGGGCGGGCGGTGGCGCCGGCGCGGATCACCACCGGCATCCGGCCGGACACGGTGTTCATGCCGTTCCACTGGGCCGGGGAGGGCCGGGCGAACACGCTCACCAACCCGGCGCTCGACCCGACCTCCCGTATGCCCGAGTTCAAGGTGTGCGCGGTGCGCCTGGAAGCGGTACGCCCGGCAGGCGCGGCCGGCGACTGACCCGGCCCCCGCCCGCCATCGGCTCCCCGGCCGCACGGCGGGCGTGGCCACGTACCCCCGCGCCCGGGCGCGGTGTCCCGTGCACGGAGACCGGCGGTTCCCGGGTCAGCGCGCGGAGGTCTCCCGCTGGAGCCACGCGAGGTAGCCGGTGCTCCCCCGGACCACCGGGGTCGCGATGATCTCGGGTGTCTCGTAGTCGTGCGTGGTGGTGAGGTACGCCTCCAGCGTGTCGTAGCAGGCCTCGGTGGTCTTGAAGAGGACCTGCCACTCCTGGCTGGTCTCGATGGCGTTCCGCCAGTGGTAGACGGACGTGACCGGGCCGGAGATCTGCGCACAGGCGGCGAGCCGGGCCTCCACCGCGCCCCGGGCCAGCTCCTGGGCCTTCTCGGCGCTGTCTGTGGTGGTGAGTACGGTCAGGGCCAGGGTCACGGTCTCTCCTCCGCGCGTCGTCTCCGCGTGCCGGTCGTCTCGCCGCGGCGGCGAACCGCGCCGCGTACGGGCCGAGCGTACGCACCCGCCGTCGCCGGCGACGGCCCGTACGCGGCAACCGCGCCCGGCGGCACGCGGTCGCGGGAGCCGGGTTCAGCCGCCGTAGGGGCGGAGGGACTTGGCGTCGCGCAGGGCGTGGCCCCACCAGGCGAGCTGGTCGAGCATCGTCTTGGCGGCGGCGTCGGGGGCGGTGGGGTCCTTGTGGCGGCCGTCCTCGTCGAAGTGGCCGTGGGCGTTGTGGAAGGAGACCGTGTCGCGGACGGTCACGGCGTGCGTTTCGGCGAAGACCTGGCGCAGCTGCTCGACCGCGCGCAGGCCGCCGGACACGCCCCCGTAGGAGACGAAGCCCACGGGTTTGGCCTGCCACTCGGTGAAGTGCCAGTCGATGAGGCTCTTGAGGGCCGCGGGGAAGGAGTGGTTGTACTCGGGGGTGACGACGACGAAGGCGTCGGCGCCGGCCAGTACGGGACTGACCTTGGAGAGCCGGTCCCTGACGGCCGGGGCCGGGTCGTGGGACAGGGCGGTGGGCAGGTCGGTGTCGGGGTCGGCGAGGTCGATGACGTCGACGGCGAAGTCGGTGCGCCGGGTGGCGTGGCCGAGGAACCAGTCGGCGACGACGGGGCCGAAGCGGCCCGCGCGGTTGCTGGCGACGACGACGGCCAGCGTGAGCGGTGAGGTGCGGGTGGTCTCCATGGGGAAGACCTTGGTACCTCGACCAAGGTCGAGGTCAAGCGGCCGTCGTGGGGGCCCGCTCCCGGTGGAGGCGTCACCCGTTCGGGGCGGCGCGCCGGGATACGCCGGGCAACGCCGCCGACCTGCGGGAACACGGAACGTCCAGGGCGACACGCCGACCCGGACGGCTCAATCTGATGGAACATCAGGAGGCGGGCGCGGCGGGCGGGGCCTTACCTCGGAGACAGGACATCCGCCCGTCACGCCCCGCCTGTCGCGCGCCCCGGAGGACCCCATGCGCACCACTGCCCACCTGCTGACCGGTACCGCGCTGGCTGCCGTCTCGCTCGGCGCCCTCGCCTCGCCGACCGCGTACGCCGCGTACGCCGGTGACTTCGGGAGGCTGGAGGTGTCCCCGTCGACCGCCGAGCCGGGCGAGACCGTCACGGTCAACACCACCGCGTGCGGCAAGAAGGGGCACGGCATCGGTGACGCGCAGTCGCTCGGCGCGGGCGATTTCAAGCTGTCGCCGGGGACCCACAAGGACGTCGCTATCGGCCGGTTCACGGTGCCGTCCCACACCAAGCCGGGCACCTACGCCATCGCCGTCGCCTGCGACAACGGCAAGACGGCCACCGGTGACCTGGTCGTCGAGCACGGCGGCGGGCACACCTCGGGCGGCCAGGACTCGGGCGGGCAGAGCTCGGGCGGCCACAGCTCGGGCGGGCACGACCAGGGCGGCCACGAGCCCAGCGGCCACGTGAAGACCGGGGTCGGCGGCAGCGTCGGCCCCGACACCACCCAGATCGCGGCGGGAGCGGCCGTGCTGGCCGCCTCCGCCGCGGGCGGGGTCTGGCTCCTGCGCCGCCGGGCGAGCGGCGCGCAGGACAGCTGACGGGGTCCGTCCCCGTACCCCCGCCCCGCTCCCCGCCCCCGCCGCGTGTGTCCCCGAGACCGCGGCGCGGGCGGGGAGCCCCAGCCACGCGAGGGCAGCCATGACCGACGACACCGGGAGCGCCGCGGGAAGCGGCACCGGTACGACGAGCCCGGGCACCGCCGCCGGCACCGGCTCCGGCGCGAAGGGCAAGGGCTGGGGCATGGCCATCGCCGCGTGCGTCGGCCTCTGGCTCGTCCAGAACGGCTCCGCGGAGACGACCCCGCCCGTCCCGTCCGCCGCCGAGGCGTTCGCCGCCGGACCGCACCGGCACACCGACGCGGCCGCGACCCCCCTGAGCCCCTCGGCCCCGGTCCGCGTCCGCATCCCGGAGATCGACGTCGACGCCCCGGTGATGCGCCTGGGGCTCGCCCGTGACGGCAGCCTGGAGGTGCCGCCGGCCGGAAACCCCGACATCGCCGGCTGGTACAAGGACGGCACGCCACCCGGCTCCCGGGGGACGGCGATCGTCGCCGGTCACGTCGACAACGCCGAGGGCCCCGCCGTCTTCTACGCGCTCGGCAGCCTCAAGAAGGGCCACTGGATCGAGGTCACCCGCCGCGACGGCCGTACCGCGGTCTTCACCGTCGACGCCGTCGAGGTGTACGACAACGAGGACTTCCCCGACCGGAAGGTCTACGGGCCGGCCGACCGCGCCGAGCTACGTGTGATCACCTGCGGCGGCACGTTCGACAAGAGGACCGGCTATCAGGGCAACGTCGTCGCCTACGCCCATCTGATCGGCGTGCGTTAGCTCCACTGGTCGAAGGCGAGCTTCGCCACCAGCGAGAAGACCACCACCAGCAGTACGCCCCGCACGAACTCCGCGCCCTTGCGCAGCGCCATCCGCGCCCCGAACATCCCGCCCGCCAGGTTGAACACCGCCATCAGCGCCGCCAGCGGCCACAGCACCGTGCCCTGGTACGCGAACATCGCCAGCGCCCCCGCGTTGGTGCACACGTTGACGATCTTGGCCGTGGCGGAGGCGGTCACCAGGTCCAGGTGCAGCACCGCGGTCAGCGCCAGCACCAGGAACGTGCCGGTGCCGGGGCCGAAGAGCCCGTCGTAGAAGCCGATCCCGCCGCCCACGAGGACGATCGCCGTGACCACCCGCGCCCGGGTGACCGGGCCCTGGTCCGCCGCCGTGCCGAAGGACGGCCGCAGCATCACGAACGCCGCCACGCCCAGCAGCACCACCATGATGACCGGCCGCAGGACGTCGCTGCTGATCCCCGCGGCGAAGAACGCCCCGCCCATCGACCCCGCCAGCGCCGCCAGCCCGATCCGCGCCGCCGTCCGCACCCGCACCGGCGCCCGCCGCACGTAGGTCACGGCGGCGCCGGTCGTCCCCACGATGGCCACCGCCTTGTTGGTACCGAGGATGTGGGCGGCCGGGGCCTGCGGGAGGCCGAGCAGCAGCGCGGGCAGGAGGAGCAGCCCGCCCCCGCCCACGACGGCGTCGATCCAGCCCGCCACGAGGGCGGCCGCGCAGAGGAGGACCAGGGTGGTCAGCGATATGTCGGGCACGACCGTGAGCCTATGAGGTGGATACATGTGCCGCCCACGGAACCGGTGAGGCTTGAGGTACCTCTGAGGTTGGAGGGGGCCCGGTGGCGTGCCCCGCCCGTACTCGTGTCCGTGCCCCTCACCGAGGACGGCGATCGTCGCTGAGATCAGCTTTCCGTGCGCGAAACAATAGGGATGCGGCCGGGTAACACCGCCGACGCACGCTGGCGAGCATGAGTTCACGGATCGTGGTGGTCGGCGGAGGCACGGCGGGCGCTCGCCTCGCCGAGCGGCTGCCCGTCACCCTGCTCGGCGAGGAGCCGCACGCCCCCTACAACCGGGTGCTGCTCGCGGACGTCCTGGCCGGACGGTACGGGCCCGAGGTCATCGCCCTGCCGTCCCCGCGCCACGACGGGGCGCGGCACGAGGTGCGGGTGACCGGCATCGACCGCGCCGCCCGGGTGGTGCACTGCGCGGACGGCGAGGCGTTCGCCTACGACCGGCTGGTGCTGGCCACCGGCTCGAACCCGGTGCTGCCGCCACTGCGGGGCCTGGGCGGCGGGCGGCTGCCGGCCGGGGTGCACGCGTTCCGGACGCTCGACGACTGCCTGGCGCTGGACGCGCTGGTCGGCCCCGGGGTGCGGGCGGTGGTGATCGGCGGCGGCCTGCTGGGCGTGTCGGCGGCCCGCGCGCTGGCCGCCCGGGGCGCGGACGTGGTACTGGCCCAGCAGGGCGAGCACCTGATGGAGCGCCAGCTCGACGCGGGGGCCTCGGCGATCCTGCGCCGCCACCTGGAGGCGGACCTGGGCGTGGAGGTGCACACCGAGTGCCGCGTCCGGGGCCTGCGCCGCGTCGACGACACGGTCGAGGCGGTCGAACTCGCCGACGGCTTCGTCCTGGACGCCGATGTCGTCGTCATCGCCTGCGGGGTGCGCCCCCGCGTGGGCCTCGCCCTCGACGCGGGCCTGGACGTGAAGCGCGGGATCGTCGTCGACGACCAACTGCGCACCTCCGACCCGTACATCCACGCCGTCGGCGACTGCGCCGAGCACGACGGCCGGCTCTACGGGCTGGCCGGTGCCGCCCTTGAGCAGGCCGACGTGCTCACCGAGGTGCTCACCGGCGGCTCCGGCGGCTACCGGGGCACCCGCGCGCTGACCCGGCTCAGCATGGACGCCCTGGAACTCGCCGCGTTCGGCGAGGCGACGCCGCTGCCCGGTGACGACACCGTGCAGCTGGCGGACGCGACGAGCGGCGCGTACCGCAAGGTCGTCGTCCGCGGCGACCGGCTCGTCGGCGGCGTCCTGCTCGGCGACCTCGGCGCGGTCGGGGCGCTCGCCCGGGCCTGGGAGGGCGACGAGGCCCTTCCGGAAGCGCCCCTGCTCCACCTGCTCACCCATGACGGAGGCTCCTGAAATGGCCCACATGCCCACAATCGTCCTCGTCGGCCACGGCATGGTCGGCCAGCGCTTCCTGGAGGCCCTCGCCGAGCGTGGGGTCACCGAGCGGGCGCGGATCGTCGTGCTCTGCGAGGAGCCCCGCCCGGCGTACGACCGCGTCCGGCTGACCTCCTACTTCGACGGGAAGACGCCCGACGACCTGTCCATGGTCGAGGACGGCTTCATGGCGCGGCACGGCATCGAGCTGCACCTGGACGACCCGGCCGAGACCATCGACCGGGAGGCCCGCACGGTCACCTCGCGGGCCGGCCGGGTGATCGCGTACGACACCCTCGTCCTGGCGACCGGTTCGTACCCCTTCGTACCGCCGGTGCCGGGCAAGGACGCGACCGGCTGCTTCGTCTACCGGACCATCGAGGACCTGCTCGCCATCGAGGAGTACGCGAAGACGGCGAGGACCGGCGCGGTGGTCGGCGGCGGGCTGCTCGGCCTGGAGGCGGCGGGCGCGCTCAAGGGCCTGGGCCTGGAGACGCACGTGGTGGAGTTCGCGCCGCGGCTGATGCCGGTGCAGGTGGACGAGGGCGGCGGCGCGGCGCTGCTGCGCACCATCGAGAACATGGGCCTCGTCGTCCACACCGGCACCGGTACGCAGGAGGTCCTCACCGAGGACGGCTCGGTGACCGGCATGGCCCTGTCGGACGGGACGACGGTCGCCACCGACATGGTGGTCTTCTCGGCGGGCGTCCGCCCCCGCGACCAGCTGGCGCGCGACTGCGGCCTGGCGGTCGGCGAGCGCGGCGGCATCGCGGTCGACGAGCGGTGCCGTACGTCGGACCCCGCGGTGTACGCGATCGGCGAGTGCGCGATGGCGGTGGACGGCCGGGTGTACGGCCTGGTCGCGCCCGGCTACGAGATGGCCCTCACCGCCGCCGCGACGATCGCGGAGGAGGAGGCGGGCGGCTTCACGGGCGCCGACATGTCCACCAAGCTGAAGCTGCTCGGCGTGGACGTGGCGTCGTTCGGTGACGCGCACGGCACGGCCGAGGGCTGCCTGGACGTCGTCTACTCCGACTCCCGCTCGGGGATCTACAAGAAGCTGGTGGTGGACCCCGACGGCGTACTGCTGGGCGGCGTCCTGGTCGGCGACGCGGAGTCGTACGGCATGCTGCGCCCGATGACCGGGACGAAGCCGCCGGTGGCGCCGGAGCAGCTGGTGCTGCCGGCCGGTGCCGGGGCGCCGGTGTCGCTCGGCCCGCAGTCGCTCCCCGACGAGGCGATCATCTGCTCCTGCCACAACGTCACCAAGGGCGCCATCTGCGCCTGTTCCTCGCTGCCCGAGGTGAAGAAGTGCACCAAGGCGGGCACCGGCTGCGGAAGCTGCGTCAAGGTGATCCAGCAGCTGCTGCCGAAGCCGGCCGACAGCGGGATGTGCGGCTGCTTCTCGTACACCCGCAGCGAGCTGTACGAGATCGTCCGCACGATGCGCTTCACCTCGTACGCGCAGCTGCTCGACTCGCACGGGCGCGAGGAGGCGCGCGGCGGGGAGGGCTGCGAGATCTGCAAGCCGGCCGTGGCGTCGATCCTGGCGAGCCTGACCAACGAGTACATCCTCGACGGCGAGCGGGCCGCGCTCCAGGACACCAACGACCACTTCCTGGCGAACATGCAGCGCAACGGCTCGTACTCGATCGTGCCGCGCATCCCGGGCGGGGAGATCACCCCGGAGAAGCTGATCGTGATCGGTGAGGTGGCCAGGGACTTCGGCCTCTACACCAAGATCACCGGCGGTCAGCGGATCGACCTCTTCGGCGCGCGGGTCGACCAGCTTCCGCTGATCTGGACGCGGCTGGTGGACGCGGGCTTCGAGTCGGGCCACGCCTACGGCAAGTCGCTGCGCACGGTGAAGTCGTGCGTGGGCCAGACCTGGTGCCGCTACGGCGTGCAGGACTCGGTGAAGATGGCGATCGACCTGGAGCTGCGCTACCGGGGCCTGCGTGCCCCGCACAAGCTCAAGTCGGCGGTCTCGGGGTGCGCGCGGGAGTGCGCGGAGGCCCAGTCCAAGGACTTCGGCGTGATCGCCACGGCCAATGGCTGGAACCTGTACGTCGGCGGCAACGGCGGCGCGACCCCGCGCCACGCGGACCTGCTCGCCCAGGACCTGTCGGACGCGGAGCTGATCCGGTTGATCGACCGGTTCCTGATGTTCTACATCCGTACCGCCGACCGGCTGGAGCGCACCGCGGCCTGGCTGGAGCGGCTGGAGGGCGGGCTCGACCACCTGCGCGACGTGGTGGTGCACGACAAGCTCGGGTTGTGCGACGAGCTGGAGGCGCTGATGGCCGCGCACGTGGCCGGCTACCACGACGAGTGGGCCGAGACGCTGAACGACCCCGAGCGGCTGCGCCGGTTCGTCTCCTTCGTGAACGCCCCCGACGCGCCGGACCCGTCGGTGCGGTTCGTGCCGGAGCGCGGCCAGATCAAGCCGGACCTGACGATCCTCACGCTGGAACCCCTGGAAGGAGCTTCCGCCCGATGATGCTCGAACTCTCCTACGGTGACGAGTGGTTGCCGATCTGCGACGACTCCGTACTGACGCCCGGCCGCGGCATGGCGGCCCTGCTGCCCGACGGTCGGCAGGTGGCGCTGTTCCGCGACCGGGCGGGGCGGTCGTACGCGATCGACAACCGGGATCCGTTCACCGGTGCGCAGGTGCTGTCACGCGGCCTGATGGGGTCGGCGGGCGGACGGCCGTTCGTGGCGTCACCGCTGCTCAAGCAGCGCTTCGACCTGGGGACCGGGCGCTGTCTGGACGACGAGGAGGTGGCGGTCGCCGTCATCGAGGTCCGGGCGCGCGAACTCGCCGCCGTCTCCTGACGCACGTCCCCCGGACCGGCGCCGTGCTCGGGGCCGCGTCCGGGGCGTCTCCCGGACCGGCGCCCGCGCGGTGCCCCGCCAGGTCGCGATCCCATCCGGCGGCGGCGCCCCGGTGCGGCGTACGCCGCCGCCGTGCGTACCGTCTCAGCCCTGGACCGCGGCCGGGTCCATCCACATGACCTCCCAGAGGTGGTGGTCCGGGTCCTGGAAGGACCGGCCGTACATCGTGCCGTAGTCCAGGGGGTCGTTGGCCGCCGAGCCGCCGGACGCCAGCGCGGCGTCGCAGAGCTGGTCGACCCGCTCCCGGCTGTCTGCGCTGAGCGCGAAGATCGCCTCCGTGGACCGCGACGCGTCCGCGATCTCCTTCTTGGTGAAGTCCTTGAAGCGGGGCTCGGTGAGCAGCATCACGAAGATGGTGTCGCTGATGACCAGGCACGCGGTCCTGTCGTCGCTGAACTGCTCGTTGAACGAGTAGCCGAGCTTGCCCCAGAAGGTCTTCGACGTCTCGAGGTCCTTCACGGGCAGGTTCACGAAGATCATCTGGGGCATGGTGTCGTCTCTTCTCTCATCGGTGCGGCGCTTTCGATGGGTGGACCGGGGCCGTTGGCGGAACTCATCGCTCCCGCCGGATCCTCTCGGAAGAAATCTCGCCCCGCTCCGCCCGGCCCGCCACTCAGGGGCGTCCGGCCCCGCCGGGCAGCCGGCGCCACCCGGGCGGACGCGCGCCGCCCCGGGCCGGGGCCGCGCTACCGGCCACGCGCGCGGTGGAGGGGTAGAAGGGTCCAGGAAGGAGCGCCTCTGCCCGACCCGAGAAGCCGCCGGAGGGGTGGACCGCCGGGGCCGGTCCGGACCGGCCCCGGCCGGCCAGGACCGGCCCGGACCGGCTCCCGACGCTTCCCCTTCACCGCTTGTTGCCGCACCGTCAATACAGGGCTTCTAGGTTCCCGATGCGCTCGACCCCGCCGCCCCGTCCCGGGGCGGCTGGTCCGGTCACGAACCTCCTGGAGTGACAAGTGGAACGTCGCAGTTTCCTGCGTGGAGCGGTCATCGGCGGCACCGCCGCCGCGTTCGGCGGCACCCTGATGCGTGGCGCGGCCTACGCGGCGCCCGCGCAGCCGGGTCCCGGGCCGTACGGGGCGCTCGGCGCGGCGGACGCCAACGGCATCCAGCTGCCCAGCGGCTTCACGAGCCGGGTGATCGCGCGGTCCGGACAGAAGGTCGGCCCCACCTCGTACACCTGGCACAACGCCCCGGACGGCGGCGCCTGCTTCGCGGACGGCACGGGCTGGATCTACGTGTCGAACTCGGAGATCAACCCGGGCGGCGGCGCGAGCGCCGTGAAGTTCTCCTCGACCGGCGCGATCACCGGCGCCTACCGCGTCCTGTCGAACACGCGGCAGAACTGCGCCGGCGGCAGGACCCCGTGGAACACCTGGCTCTCCTGCGAGGAGGTCAGCCTCGGGTACGTGTACGAGACCGACCCGTTCGGCGTGAACGCCGCCGTCCGGCGGGACGCGATGGGCCGCTTCAAGCACGAGGCGGCGGCGGCCGACCCGGTGCGCAAGGTGGTCTACCTGACCGAGGACGAGACCAACGGCTGCCTGTACCGCTTCGTCCCCACCACCTGGGGCGACCTCTCCTCCGGCACCCTCCAGGTGCTGAAGGCCGGCACCGCCACCTCCGGCGCCTTCACCTGGGTGACCGTTCCGGACCCGGACGGCTCCCCCACCTACACCCGTGACCAGGTCTCCGGCGCCAAGCGCTTCAGCGGCGGCGAGGGCTGCCACTACGCCAACGACACCGTCTGGTTCACCACCAAGGGCGACAACCGCCTGTGGCAGCTCAACCTCAGGGACAACACCTACGAGCTGGCCTACGACGACTCGCTGGTCACCGGCGGCACCGCCCCGCTGACCGGCGTGGACAACGTCACCGGCTCGTCCTCCGGCGACCTGTTCGTCGCGGAGGACGGCGGCAACATGGAGATCTGCGTGATCACGCCGGACGACGTGGTGGCGCCCTTCCTGCGGATCAACGGCCACTCCGGCTCCGAGATCTGCGGCCCGGCCTTCTCTCCGGACGGCAAGCGGCTGTACTTCTCCAGCCAGCGCGGTACCACCGGCAGTTCGTCGGGGGGCATCACCTACGAGGTGACGGGGCCGTTCCGCGCGTAACGCCGCCGCTGCGGCTGCCGCCGCCCCGGCTGGGCGCCACCTCCGTCGAGGAGGGCGGCGCCCAGTGGCGTCAGGGTGTGCAGCACGGAACTGCCCTGGCGGAGGGTGACCACGAGGCCCGCGTCCCGCAGCACGCCCGCGTGCTGGCTGGCGGAGGCGAGGGACACCCCCGCGCGGCGGGCCAGCTCGCTGGTCGTACCGCCCTGGCCGATGGCCCGCAGGACCGCGCAGCGGGTGTGCCCGACGAGCCGGCCCAGCGGCGACGCGCCGGGCTCGCCGGGCCCCGACACGGGCGCGTCGCTGTGCGTGACGGGGTAGACCAGGACGGGCGGCAGGTCCGGGTCGCGCAGGACGACCGGGGTGCCCCGGCAGAAGTACGAGGGCTGGAGCAGCAGGCCGCGCCCGTCCAGCCGCAGGTCGCGGTCCACCGGGTAGTCGGCCTCCAGCACCGGCGCCCGCCAGCGCAGCACCGGCGGCAGGGAGGCGAGCAGTTCGTCGGCCCCGCCGTCCAGCAGGGCCCGGCCGCGGACCGCCCGGTCGGCCTCGACGCGCGCCTCGATGTGCGACCAGTACGGCTCGACGGCGGCCCGGTGGTAGCCGCGGAGGGCCCCGATGAGCCGTCCGAACGGCTCCTGTCGCCCTTCGGCGAGGTCGCGCGCCCAGCCGGGCAGGGCGGGGCCGCCGGGCCGTGAGGAGGCCAGCAGGGCCAGCTCCGTGTGGACCCGGGCGGGCGGGGTGGCCCGCACGGCCTGGAGGCCGGGGTCGAGTCCGTCGAGGCCCTGGGGCGGGGTGAGGAAATCGGGGAAATAGCCGCGCGTGGGCACCAGGGCGCCCAGCAGTCGCGTTTCGCCGTTCAGTCGCGTCCGCGATTCCGAGCGCCATGCTCCGTACACGAGCGCGCCGCGCCGGTCCCGCAACCGGTGAAAGCTGAGAATCGTTTCCCACAACGCATCCGGCCGGGCCGCCATCCGGACCCCGGCAAGGTCGTCCCCGGTGAAATGAATACGCAGCACTGAACCCACCCCTGTTGCATCCGCAATCACCCCCCGCCAATGAGTATGCATGCCATCACACCCCGTCACCACGGCATTTCAGCCACAGTTGAAACGCATCGCGGAGACCGGGGGTGAACCGAAAAGCTGTACGGCGTCGGGCAGGAAACCTTCAGGACCGAGGTGACGCGCCGAAGACCGTGGGGGGCTTCGCGCGTCCGGCGGCGGACCTGAAAGGTTGCGGCTCTCCCGCCCGGCAGGGGTAATGGGGCGCGGTCGGCGGGTGGGGATCCGGTGGCCGCGCTCCGCCCGTTCTTTGCGGGTTGAATCACCTGATTCGACCGGACATTGGCCGGTACATTGACCTGACATAAAGGTCCGGTGTTCAACAGCCCGCAATTCAACGGCCACAATGCAACAGGAACCCCCAATTCCTCTCCCGGCGGTCTCCCGCCCCGCCCCCGGCCCACGGCTCCCGGCCCGCCCGTGACTCCCGGCCCCCGGCGGCCCGCCCCGGACCCTGCTCCCGGCCGGCCCGTGCCCCCTCGGCCCGTGCCCCCTCGGCCCGACGCGGCTCCCCGCTCCCGGCCCCCCGGCTCTCCGACTCCCCGCCCCCGCCCTCCGGCTCCCGGCTCCCGGCTCCCGGCTCCCGGCTCCCGGCTCCCGGCTCCCGGCTCCCGGCTCCGACGCACGACGACGGGGCGGACACCTCCGCACAAGGTGTCCGCCCCGTCTCTCTTGCGGGCCGGAGCCGCCGCCGATCGGTGAGGGTCGGGGACCGACGGCGGCTCCGGTGTCTCGGTGCCGGACCGCCCGGGCGAGGGGACGGTCCGGCCTCGGCTCAGCGGCTGTCGCTGCCGCTCGACTGCGCGGCCGCGCGACCCGCCTCAAGGCGTGCCACCGGGATGCGGAACGGCGAGCAGGAGACGTAGTCCAGGCCCACCTCGTGGAAGAAGTGCACCGACTCGGGGTCACCGCCGTGCTCGCCGCAGACGCCGAGCTTGATGTCGGGGCGGGTGGCCCGGCCGGCCTCGACCGCGCTGCGCACGAGCGCGCCGACGCCGTCCTTGTCGATCGTCTCGAACGGGCTGACGCCGAAGATGCCCTTCTCCAGGTACGCGGTGAAGAAGCTGGCCTCCACGTCGTCCCGGGAGAAGCCCCACACCGTCTGGGTGAGGTCGTTGGTGCCGAAGGAGAAGAACTCGGCGCACTCGGCGATCTGACCGGCCGTCACGGCGGCGCGCGGCAGCTCGATCATGGTGCCGAGCGCCAGCTTCAGCTCGACGCCGGTCTGCGCCTGGACCTCGGCGATGACCTGCTCGGCCTCGTCGCGGACCAGCTCCAGCTCCTGGACGGTGCCCACCAGCGGAATCATGATCTCGGCACGCGGGTCGCCCTTGGCCTCGATGCGCTGGGCGGCGGCCTCGGCGATGGCCCGGACCTGCATGGTGAACAGGCCGGGGATGACCAGGCCGAGGCGTACGCCGCGCAGGCCCAGCATCGGGTTCTGCTCGTGCAGCCGGTGCACGGCCTGGAGGAGGCGCAGCTCGTTCTCGTGCGGCTCCTTGCGGGCCTCGGCGAGGGCGACGCGGACCGACAGCTCGGTGATGTCGGGCAGGAACTCGTGCAGCGGCGGGTCCAGCAGGCGGACCGTCACCGGCAGGCCGTCCATCGCCTCGAACAGCTCGACGAAGTCGTCCTTCTGGAGCGGCAGCAGGGCCTTCAGGGCCTCGTCGCGCTCGGTGTCGGTGTCGGCGAGGATGAGCCGCTCGACGTACTGGCGGCGGTCGCCGAGGAACATGTGCTCGGTGCGGCACAGGCCGATGCCCTGGGCGCCGAACCGCCGCGCGCGGGAGGCGTCCTCGGCGTTGTCGGCGTTGGCCCGTACGCGCAGCCGGCGTACCCGGTCCGCGTACGCCATGATCCGGTGCACGGCCTGGACCAGCTCGTCGGCGTCGTCGGCGCCGGCGTGCATACGGCCCTCGAAGTACTCGACGACCGGCGACGGCACGACGGGGACCTCACCGAGGTACACCTTGCCGGTGGAGCCGTCGATGGAGACGACGTCGCCCTCCTCGACGACGTGCCCGCCGGGCACGGTCATCCGGCGGCGCTTGGTGTCGACCTCCAGCTCCTCGGCGCCGCAGACACAGGTCTTGCCCATGCCGCGCGCCACGACGGCCGCGTGGGAGGTCTTGCCGCCGCGCGAGGTCAGGATGCCCTCGGCGGCGATCATGCCGTCCAGGTCGTCGGGGTTGGTCTCGCGGCGGATCAGGATGACCTTCTCGCCGGACCGGGACCACTTGACCGCGGTGTACGAGTCGAAGACGGCCTTGCCGACGGCGGCACCCGGCGAGGCGGCGATGCCGCGCCCGACCTGCTGGACCTCCGCCTTCTCGTCGAAGCGCGGGAACATCAGCTGGGCGAGCTGGGCGCCGTTGACGCGCTGGAGCGCCTCGGCCTCGTCGATCAGACCCTGGTCGACGAGCTGCGTGGCGATCCGGAAGGCGGCACCGGCGGTGCGCTTGCCGACGCGGGTCTGGAGCATCCACAGCTGGCCGCGCTCGATGGTGAACTCGATGTCGCAGAGGTCCTTGTAGTGGTTCTCCAGCGTCTCCATGATCTGCATCAGCTGGTCGTACGACTTCTTGTCGATCGACTCGAGGTCGGCCAGCGGCACCGTGTTGCGGATACCGGCGACGACGTCCTCGCCCTGCGCGTTCTGGAGGTAGTCGCCGTAGACGCCCTGGTGGCCGGAGGCGGGGTCGCGGGTGAAGGCGACGCCGGTGCCGGAGTCGGGGCCGAGGTTGCCGAAGACCATGGAGCAGACGTTGACGGCCGTGCCGAGGTCGTGCGGGATGCGCTCCTGGCGGCGGTACAGCTTGGCGCGGTCGGTGTTCCAGGAGTCGAAGACGGCCTTGATGGCCAGGTCCATCTGCTCGCGCGGGTCCTGCGGGAAGTCGCGGCCGGCCTCGGCCTTGACGATCTTCTTGAAGTTCTTGACGAGCTTCTTCAGGTCGGCGGCGTCGAGGTCGGTGTCGACGGTGACCTTCTTGGCGGCCTTGGCCTCGTCGAGGGCCTCCTCGAAGAGCTCGCCGTCGACGCCGAGGACGGTCTTGCCGAACATCTGGATGAGGCGCCGGTACGAGTCCCAGGCGAAGCGCTCGTCACCGGCCTGCTTGGCGAGGCCCTCGACGGACTTGTCGGAGAGTCCGATGTTGAGGACGGTGTCCATCATGCCGGGCATGGAGAACTTGGCGCCGGACCGGACGGAGACCAGAAGCGGGTTGTCGGCCTGACCGAGCTTCTTGCCCATCTTCGCCTCGAGGGCGTCGAGGTGCGCGGTGACCTCGTCGCGCAGCTCGACGGGCTCGTCACCGCTGTCGAGGTAGACCTTGCAGGCCTCGGTGGTGATGGTGAAG
The DNA here is from genome assembly GCF_056432045.1 of Streptomyces sp. NPDC045701. Taxonomy (NCBI): domain Bacteria; kingdom Bacillati; phylum Actinomycetota; class Actinomycetes; order Kitasatosporales; family Streptomycetaceae; genus Streptomyces; species Streptomyces sp. NPDC045701. Next base: position 42,583 of record NZ_JBWKJV010000002.1, read on the forward strand.
CCGGGGGGCACCGGGAGACCCAGGTTGGTCATCTCGGCGAGGTTGGCACCTTTACCGCCGAGCAGGTCCTTCAGGTCCTTGTTGCCCTCGGTGAAGTCGTACACGAACTTCTGATCTTTGTTTTCCGACACGGGTCTCGACTCCTCGAGGACTCGGTGGCTGCCCTGACGGCCAGGAACATACCCAGATCGAAGGCTTCTGGGTACGTACGCCTATCCGTCATACGGCCTTAACCACCCGTCCGCCAGCAGATCGAAAGTGACCAAGCGGTAGGTTTCCCGGCTCGACTCGTTCAGCCTCCGAATGACCCTTGACCCAAAGCTGGGAATAATCGCTCACCTGAGCGCCTAGCAAGGCACGTGAGTTCAAGTCTTGAACACAAAAAGGGTGGCACTCAGTGCCACCCTTTGAGAAGTGCAACCGCCCCTTTCGCGCTCATTTGAGCGCAACCCCTATCAGGGGTGGCGAGAATCACGCCCCGCTGGAGCGGCCGATTCCACGATCCGGACCGCGTCCGCACCCCCTGCGGACACCCTCGGCGGACCCCGGCGCCATCAGCCGCCCGACGTGTCCAGTTCCGCGTCAGCGCTGACGGCGGCGCAGTCGTACGGGTCCTTCAGCCACCCGTCCGGCAGCACCACGCGGTTGTTGCCGGACGTCCGCCCGCGCGGCCCGTCCGCCCCGGCCGGCCACGCCTGGTCCAGATCGAGGGCGCTCAGCTGAGCGCGCAGCTCGTCCAGCGACGAGGTCACCGCCAGCCGCTTGCGCATCTCCGAACCGACCGCGAACCCCTTCAGGTACCAGGCCACGTGCTTACGGAAGTCGATGACGCCCCGCGTCTCGTCACCGATCCACTCCCCCAGCAGCCGCGCGTGCCGGACCATCACGTCCGCGACCTCGCGCAGGGTGGGGGTCGCCGGCGCGCCCGTACCCTCGAAGGCCGCCACCAGGTCGCCGAACAGCCACGGTCGCCCCAGGCACCCGCGCCCCACGACGACGCCGTCGCAGCCGGTCTCGCGCATCATCCGCAGCGCGTCGTCCGCCGACCAGATGTCGCCGTTGCCGAGCACCGGGATCTCCGGGACGTGCTCCTTCAGGCGCGCGATGGCGTCCCAGTCGGCCGTGCCGCCGTAGTGCTGGGCGGCCGTCCGGCCGTGCAGGGCGATGGCCGTCACGCCCTCCTCGACCGCGATGCGGCCGGCGTCCAGGAAGGTGATGTGATCGTCGTCGATGCCCTTGCGCATCTTCATCGTGACCGGCAGGTCCCCGGCGTTCGAGACCGCCTCGTTCAGGATCGCCCGCAGCAGCGGCCGCTTGTACGGCAGGGCGGAGCCGCCGCCCTTGCGGGTCACCTTGGGCACCGGGCAGCCGAAGTTCAGGTCGATGTGGTCGGCGAGGTCCTCGTCGACGATCATGCGAACCGCCTTGCCGACCGTCACGGGGTCGACCCCGTACAGCTGGATCGAGCGGGGCGTCTCCGTCTCGTCGAAGTGGATCAGCTGCATGGTCTTCTCGTTGCGCTCGACCAGCGCCCGTGTCGTGATCATCTCGCTCACGAACAGCCCCTTCCCGCCGGAGAACTCACGGCAAAGGGTGCGGAACGGGGCGTTGGTGATGCCGGCCATCGGCGCGAGCACCACCGGCGGCCGCACGGTGTGCGGCCCGATGGCAAGAGGACTGAACGCGGTCATGCCCCCCATTGTCACCCACGTCCCGAGTGGATCGTTAGTTAGGCGTACTTTGGATGTATGCCCGAGCTCTCCCACCGCCGGCGCCTGCTGGTCCTGGCGATCTGCTGCATGAGCCTGCTGATCGTCAGCCTCGACAACACCGTCCTGAACGTCGCCCTGCCCTCCATGCGGCGCGAACTGGGCGCGGACGTCGCCGGGATGCAGTGGACCATCGACGCCTACACGCTGGTCCTGGCGTCGCTGCTGATGCTCGCCGGCTCCACGGCCGACCGGATCGGCCGCCGCAAGGTCTTCATGGCCGGACTGGTCCTCTTCACCCTCGGCTCGGTCCTGTGCTCCCTCGCCCCGGACCTGCCCTCCCTGGTGGCCTTCCGCATGGTGCAGGCGGTGGGCGGTTCGATGCTGAACCCGGTCGCCATGTCGATCATCACCAACACCTTCACCGAGCCACGCGCGCGTGCCCGCGCCATCGGCGTCTGGGGCGGGGTCGTGGGCATCTCCATGGCGGCGGGCCCGCTGGTCGGCGGGGTGCTCACGGACTCGGTCGGCTGGCGGGCGATCTTCTGGATCAACCTGCCGGTCGGCCTCCTCGCCCTGTTCCTCGCCTTCCGGTACGTCCCCGAGTCCCGCGCCCCCCGGCCCCGCCGGGTGGACCCGGTCGGCCAGCTGCTGGTGATGGCACTCCTGGGCTGCCTGACGTACGCCATCATCGAGGCGCCCGTCGCCGGGTGGACCTCCCCGCCGATCGCCGGCCTCGCCGTGGCCGCCGCCCTCGCCCTGGCCGGTCTGGTGCTGTACGAGCGGAGGCGCGCCGAACCACTGATCGACCTGCGCTTCTTCCGCAGCGCCCCGTTCAGCGGGGCCACGGTCGTCGCGGTGTGCGCCTTCGCGGCGCTGGGCGGGTTCCTCTTCGTCAACACCCTGTACCTCCAGGACGTACGGGGGCTCACCGCGCTGCACGCCGGGCTGTACATGCTGCCGATGGCGGCGCTGACCTTCGTCTGCGCGCCCCTGTCGGGGCGGCTGGTCGGCAGCCGGGGCCCCCGCCTGCCGCTGCTGATCGCGGGCGTGACGATGACGGCGAGCGGGGTGCTGTTCGCGGCCTTCGAGGCGGAGACGTCCACGCCGCTGCTGTTCACCGGGTACGTCCTGTTCGGCCTCGGCTTCGGCATGGTGAACGCCCCCATCACCAACACGGCCGTCTCCGGCATGCCCCGCGCCCAGGCGGGCGTCGCCGCCGCCGTCGCCTCCACCAGCCGGCAGATCGGCCAGACCCTGGGCGTCGCGGTCATCGGCGCGGTCCTGGCCGCCGGTGTCCCGCCCGCCTCGCACACGGCCGGCTTCGTCGCCGCGAGCCGCCCGGCCTGGTGGGTGATCGCCGGCTGCGGCCTGAGCGTCCTGTTGGTCGGCGCCGCCACCAGCGGCCCCTGGGCCCGCGCCACAGCCGAACGAACGGCCCGCCGCCTGGAGGAACCCGAGGCGGGGATGCCCGCCACCCGCTGACCCCGGCGTACGCACCGAGGGACCGCTCGCGCAACCCGGGCCCATGGCCCCCGCCCCGCACCCGCGGCGCCGCACCCCGCCCCCGGCGCGCACCCAGCCCGCGCAACCCGCCCCCGGCCCGCGCCACGGCACCGGCAATCGGCGTCGGCACCGGCGGCGGCCCCGCGGCGCCGGCAATCGGCACCCGCCCCGCTCCCCTCCGCGCCGAGACGACAAAGGCCCGGGCCCCCGTGAAGGGGGACCCGGGCCCTGTTTCGCGCCGTGCGACATATCGCCGTGCGCGGTACTGGGGGAGGCGACCGGCGGGGTCAGCTCTCCTGGGGCTCGCCGAGCGCGCGCTCGCGCATCTTGCGCAGCAGGTCCTGCTTCTGGTCGGCGGCGGCCCGGCGGTCGGCCGCGCGGGCCGGGGCGGAGCCCTGCTGGTCGGCGCGGGACAGCTTCTTGCGCTGTCCGCCTACGCCGAGAAGGTTGTTACGGCTCTTGGCCACGGGTTCTCCATCGTGGTGAGAAGTGAATCGGCTTGGGGCGCGTGGGGGGCGGGTGGTCGGTCCCGCCGCACTCTCACTCGTAGATCGGAAGGAACGGCATGGGGTCGACGGTACCCCGCCCCGGTGGGTCCGGCATCCACTTTTCCCGCTGATGACTACTGACAGATATTGAAATCTGTCACACGTCGTGTCACTGTGGATGAGGACGACAGAATCCCGCGCCCCCGAGGAGCACCCATGACCTCCGCCCTCCCCACCCGCCGGCTCGGCACCACCGGGCCGCACGTCTCCGCCCTCGGCCTCGGCTGCATGGGCATGTCCGCGCTGTACGGCGACGCCGACCGCACCGAGTCCATCGCCACCATCCACGCGGCCCTCGACGCCGGGGTCACGCTCCTGGACACCGGCGACTTCTACGGCATGGGCCACAACGAGCTGCTCATCAACGAGGCCCTCCGCACCGCCCCGGCCGCTTCCCGCGAACGGGCGCTGACCAGCGTGAAGTTCGGCGCCCTGCGCACCGTCGAGGGCGGGTTCACCGGCTACGACGGCCGCCCGGCCGCGGTCAAGAACTTCGCCGCGTACTCGCTCCAGCGCCTCGGCACCGACCACATCGACGTCTACCGCCTCTCCCGTGTCGACCCCGACGTCCCGATCGAGGAGACGGTCGGCGCCATCGCCGAACTGGTCGAGGTCGGCCACGTACGCCACATCGGGCTCTCCGAGGCCGGGGCGGCCACGCTCCGCCGCGCCGCCGCCGTCGCGCCGATCGCGGACCTCCAGATCGAGTACTCGCTGCTCTCGCGCGGGATCGAGGACGAGATCCTGCCGACCGCGCGCGAGCTGGGCATCGGCGTCACGGCGTACGGAGTGCTCTCCCGCGGCCTGATAAGCGGCCACTTCGCCCGCGACCGCGCGCTCGCGCCCGGCGACTTCCGCGCCATGAGCCCGCGCTTCCAGGGCGACAACCTGGATCGCAACCTCTCCCTGGTCGACCGGCTGCGCGGGATCGCCCAGGGCACGGGCGCCACCGTCGCCCAGATCGCCATCGCCTGGGTGCTCGCCCAGGGCGACGACATCGTCCCGCTCGTCGGCGCCCGCCGCCGCGACCGCCTGGCCGAGGCGCTCGGCGCCCTCGACGTCACCCTCGACGCCGACGACCTCGCCGCCGTTGAGGCGGCCGTCCCGGCGGGCGCGGCGGCCGGCGAGCGCTACCCGGCGGCCCAGATGGCGCACCTGGACAGCGAACGCTGACCCTCCGCGCCGCCGGGGTACCTTCACTGTCCATGAGCACCGATGCCCTGACCCCCGACCGCATCCTCGAAGCCACCGAGGAGGTGCTGCGCCGCTACGGCCCGGCCAAGGCGACGGTGGTCGACGTGGCGCGGGCCCTCGGCGTGAGCCACGGCAGCGTCTACCGCCACTTCCGCACCAAGGTGGCACTCCGCGAGGCCGTCACCGAGCGGTGGCTGGAGCGCGCGGTGCGTGAGCTGGCCCCCTTCGCGGACGGACCCGGCCCCGCCGCCGAGCGGCTCACCGCCTGGCTCTCCGCGCTGTTCGCGGCCAAGCGCCGCAAGGCGGGTGCCGATCCGGAGCTGTTCGCGACGTACATGGTGCTGATCGGCGAGAGCAGCCGGGTGGTGGCCGAGCACGTGGACCACCTCGTCGGGCAGCTCGCCCGGATCATCGAGGACGGCCGGCGGCAGGGCGAGTTCGCCGCCCCGGAGACCGACGCCACCACAACGGCGCGCGCGGTCTTCGACGCCACGGACCGCTTCCACGACCCGGCGCACGCCACCGACTGGAGCGAGCCGGACATCGACGCGGCCTTCGACGCCGTGGTCGCCCTGCTGCTGCGCGGCCTGCGCGCGTAACCACACCCGCCCGGCCAGCGCTCCGCCGCCCGGCCTCGCCGCGACTCCCCCGGACACACCGAAGCCCCCGGTCCCTCACCAGGAACCGGGGGCTTCGCGCGTCGTCGGCGCGGGGTCAGCAGCCCAGCAGGCGGCTGCCCAGGTAGCCCTGGATCTGGTCCAGGGAGACGCGCTCCTGCTTCATGGTGTCGCGCTCGCGCACGGTCACCGCGTTGTCGTCGAGGGTGTCGAAGTCGACGGTGACGCAGAACGGGGTGCCGATCTCGTCCTGGCGGCGGTAGCGGCGGCCGATGGCGCCGGCGTCGTCGAAGTCGATGTTCCAGTTCTTGCGCAGGTCGGCCGCGAGGCCCTTGGCCTTCGGCGACAGCTGCGGGTTGCGGGACAGCGGCAGCACCGCGACCTTGACCGGCGCGAGGCGCGGGTCGAGGCGCATCACGGTGCGCTTCTCCATGACGCCCTTGGCGTTGGGGGCCTCGTCCTCGTTGTACGCGTCGAGGAGGAACGCCAGCATGGCGCGGCCGACACCGGCGGCGGGCTCGATGACGTACGGCGTCCAGCGCTCGCCGGCCTCCTGGTCGAAGAACGACAGGTCCGTCCCCGACGCCTTGGAGTGGGCCGACAGGTCGTAGTCGGTGCGGTTGGCGACACCCTCGAGCTCGCCCCACTCGCTGCCGCCGAACTGGAAGCGGTACTCGATGTCGGCGGTGCGCTTGGAGTAGTGGGAGAGCTTCTCCTTCGGGTGCTCGTACCAGCGCATGTTCTCCTCACGGAGACCCAGGTCGCGGTACCAGTTCCAGCGCTGCTCCATCCAGTATTCCTGCCACTGCTCGTCCTCGCCCGGCTTGACGAAGAACTCCATCTCCATCTGCTCGAACTCGCGCGTGCGGAAGATGAAGTTGCCCGGAGTGATCTCGTTCCGGAAGGACTTGCCCATCTGCGCGATGCCGAACGGCGGCTTCTTGCGGGAAGTCTGCTGCACCTGGGCGAAGTTGGTGAAGATGCCCTGGGCGGTCTCGGGACGCAGGTAGGCGACGGAGCCGGAGTCCTGGGTCGGGCCGAGGTGCGTGGAGAGCAGGCCGGAGAACTGCTTGGGCTCGGTGAAGGTGCCCTTGTTGCCGCAGTTGGGGCAGCCCAGGTCCTTCAGGCCGTTCTCGGGGAGACGGCCGTGCTTCTCCTCGTACGCCTCTTCCAGGTGGTCCGCGCGGAACCGCTTGTGGCAGGAGGTGCATTCGGTGAGCGGGTCGGTGAACGTGGCGACGTGGCCGGAGGCCTCCCAGACCTCGGAGGCCAGGATCACCGACGAGTCGATACCGACGACGTCCTCGCGCGAGGTGACCATGTAGCGCCACCACTGGCGCTTGAGGTTCTCCTTGAGCTCGACACCCAGCGGCCCGTAGTCCCAGGCGGCCCGCTGACCGCCGTAGATCTCGCTGCACGGGTAGACGAAGCCACGGCGCTTGCTCAGGTTGACGATCGAGTCGATCTTGTCGGCGGCCACTGTGCTCTCTTCATAACGACGATGGCGAACGGCGAATGCTTCAGGTTACCGGCGCGCGCACCCCTGGGATCAAATCGGTGGGTGGCCGGGGCCACGTACCCCCTTTGTTGACAATCGTTTCCAACATTGTTGAAAATGAATCCCATGAACGTACGACGCCTGATACCCACCACCGCCCTGGCCGGAGCCGTGACCCTCGGCATGGTCACGCTCTCCGCCTGCGGCGGGACCTCCGCCTCCGGCAACGAGGACGGCAAGCTGGATGTGGTGGCGTCGTTCTACCCCATGCAGTTCCTGGCCGAGCGGATAGGCGGCGACCACGTCTCCGTCACCACCCTGACCAAGCCGGGTGTCGAGCCCCACGACCTGGAGCTCAAGCCGAAGCAGATCGGCGAACTCGGCGAAGCCGACTACATCCTCTACCTCAAGGGCATTCAGCCCGCCGTCGACGACGCCATCAAGCAGGCGGGCGTCAAGAACACCGTGGACGCCGGCACGCTCACCGAGCTGGAACAGCACGGCACCGCCACCGACAGCCACGCCCACGAGGGCGAGGACCACGGACACGACGAGCACGGCGACGAACACGGCGGCGAAGAGGCCGGAGCCGATCCGCACATCTGGCTGGACCCGGTGAAGTACACCGAGGTCGCCAAGGGCGTCGGCGCCTCCCTGGAGAAGGCCGACCCAGACAACGCGGCGGCGTACCGGAAGAACACCGACGCGCTGGTCAAGGAGCTGGACGCCCTCGACGGGAAGTTCGAGCAGGGCCTGACGAACACCGTCACCAAGACCTTCATCACCACCCACTCCGCCTTCGGCTACCTCGCCGAGCGCTACGGGCTGGACCAGGAGGGCATCTCCGGCGTGGACCCCGAGTCCGAGCCGAGCCCCGCGCGGATCAAGCAACTCCAGGACACCGCGAAGAAGGACGGCGTCACCACCGTCTTCTTCGAGACCCTCGCCAGCGACAAGACCGCGAAGACCCTCGCCCGGGACACCGGCCTCAAGACGGACGTCCTGGACCCGCTGGAGGGAATCACCGACCGGTCGAGGGGCACTGACTACATCGAGGTCATGGAAGCCAACCTCGCCGCGCTGCAGAAGGCCCTCGGCGCCAAGTGACACGCATGGGAGGCAGCACTGTGAGCAGCGAACCCGCCAGGACAGAGCCAGTCATATCCGTCCGTTCGGCCACCGCCTCGCTCGGCTCGCGCCCCGTGCTGCGCGGCGTCGACCTCGCCGTCCACCGCGGTGAGGTCGTCGCACTGCTGGGCGCCAACGGCTCGGGCAAGTCCACCGCCGTGCGCTCCGTGATCGGCCAGGTCCCGCTCACCGGCGGGTCCATCGCCCTGTTCGGCACGGAGCTGAAGCGGTTCCGCCAGTGGTCGCGCGTCGGGTACGTACCGCAGCGCACCACCGCCGCCAGCGGCGTCCCGGCCACGATCCGCGAGGTCGTCTCGTCCGGCCGCCTCTCGCGTACCAGGCTGAAGTGGCCCTCCAGGGCCGACCGGGCGGCCGTGGAGCGGGCCATCGGGCTCGTCGGGCTGGCCGACCGCGCCAAGGACTCCGTGAGCGCCCTGTCCGGCGGCCAGCACCAGCGGGTGCTGATCGCCCGCGCCCTCGCCGCCGACCCCGAGCTGCTGATCATGGACGAGCCGATGGCGGGCGTCGACCTGGCCAGCCAGGAGATCCTCGCCGCGACGCTGCGCGAGCAGGTGGCGGGCGGGGCGACGGTCCTGCTGGTCCTGCACGAGCTGGGTCCGCTGGAGCCGCTGATCGACCGCGCGGTCGTGCTGCGCGACGGCTGCGTCGTGCACGACGGGCCGCCGCCGAGGGCCGTCGGCCAGCACGCGCTGCCCGGCCACGACCACGTACATCCGCACGCGGCGGACGAGCCGCTCCGCACGGGACTGCTGACCTGACATGGAAATCCTCCAGCTCGCCTTCATGCAGCGCGCGCTGCTCGCGGCCGTCCTGGTCGGCATCACCGCCCCGGCCGTCGGCATCTACCTGGTGCAGCGCCGGCAGGCCCTGATGGGCGACGGCATCGGCCATGTCGCCATGACGGGCGTCGGCCTCGGCTTCCTGCTGTCCACCAACCCGGTGTGGATGGCCGCGGCCGTCTCCGTCGCGGGCGCCATCACCATGGAGCTGATCCGGGCGTACGGGCGCACCCGCGGCGACATCGCGCTGGCCCTGCTCTTCTACGGCGGCATGGCCGGTGGCGTGATGCTGATCAACCTGTCGCCGACCGGCTCGAACGCCAACCTCAACTCGTATCTCTTCGGCTCCTTGTCCACGGTGTCCGAGGAGGACGTCACCGCCATCTGCGTGCTGGCGGCGTTCGTGATCCTCGTCACGCTGGGGCTGCGGCGGCAGCTGTTCGCCGTCAGCCAGGACGAGGAGTTCGCGCGGGTCACCGGGCTGCCGGTGCGGGCGCTGAACCTGCTGATCGCGGTGACCGCCGCGGTGACCGTCACGGTCGCCATGCGGGTGGTCGGGTTGCTGCTGGTCAGCGCCCTGATGGTGGTGCCGGTCGCGGCGGCGCAGCAGCTGGCGCGGAGCTTCCGGATGACGTTCACCCTGGCGGTGCTCATCGGTACGGCGGTGACGCTGGCGGGTACGGCGACCTCCTACTACCAGGACGTACCGCCCGGCGCGACGATCGTCCTGCTGGCCATCGCGGTGTTCGTCGTCCTGACCGGCCTGGCCGCGCCGCTGGCCCGGCGGCGGGCCCGGGCCGCCGAACCCGCGCCCGTGGCGGCCTGCGACGTGGCCGTGACGGGCGCTCCCGGCGCGGCGGACGACGACGTCAGGGTCGGGAAGCCCTGACGCGCGACTGCCGGGCCCGTCGGTGGGGCCTGGCAGAATGGCCCGACGTACATGTGAGCGGGCCGAGTGTTGAGGAGGCACCTGTGGCGATGGCTGGAACCCCCGGCGTGCGCGGCCGGTCGACCCGGCAGCGAGCTGCCGTGTCGGCGGCGCTGAACGAGGTGGACGAGTTCCGCAGCGCGCAGGAGCTGCACGACATGCTCAAGCACCGCGGCGACTCGGTGGGCCTGACGACGGTCTACCGCACCCTGCAGTCCCTCGCCGACGCCGGTGAGGTCGACGTCCTGCGCACCAGCGACGGCGAGGCGGTGTACCGCCGCTGTTCGACGGGCGAGCACCACCACCACCTGGTGTGCCGGATGTGCGGCAAGGCGGTCGAGGTGGAGGGCCCGGCGGTGGAGCAGTGGGCCGAGACGATCGCGGGCGAGCACGGCTTCGTGAACGTGGCGCACACGGTGGAGATCTTCGGTACGTGCGCGGAGTGCGCCGCCAAGTGAGGTGACGCGCGGAAGGGCCCGCACCGGCACGGTCCGGTGCGGGCCCTTCCGCGCGTCGGTCAGACGGCCGGCTGCTCCCCCTCCGGGCGGCCCCGCATGGCCAGCAGCTCCTCGTTGGGGATCGCTCCGCCGAAGCGGCGGTCGCGCTGGGCGAACTCCAGGCAGGCGCGCCACAGGTCGCGGCGGTCGAAGTCGGGCCACAGCACGTCCTGGAAGACCATCTCCGCGTACGCGCTCTGCCAGATCAGGTAGTTGGACGTGCGCTGCTCACCGCTGGGCCGCAGGAACAGGTCCACGTCCGGCATGTCCGGGTAGTACAGGTACTTCTGGATCGTCTTCTCGCCGACCTTCGACGGGTCGAGCTTGCCCGCCTTCACGTCCTCGGCGATGGCCTGCATGGCGTCCGCGAGCTCCGCGCGCCCGCCGTAGTTCATGCAGAAGTACAGCGTGAGCCGGTCGTTGTCCTTGGTCTGCTCCTGGGCGATCTGGAGCTCCTTGGCCACCGACTTCCACAGCTTCGGCATCCGGCCCACCCAGCGCACCCGGATGCCCAGCTCGTCGAGCCGGTCGCGGGTCTTGCGGATGAAGTCGCGGTTGAAGTTCATCAGGAAGCGCACCTCGTCGGGCGAGCGCTTCCAGTTCTCGGTGGAGAAGGCGTACAGGGAGATGGAGCCGACACCCATCTCGACGGCGCCCTGGAGGACGTCCAGGACGCGCTCGGCGCCGACCTTGTGCCCCTCGGTACGCGGCAGGCCGCGGTCCTTGGCCCAGCGGCCGTTGCCGTCCATGACGATCGCGACGTGGTTCGGCACCAGCTCGCCGGGGATCCTCGGCGGTCGCGCGCCCGAGGGGTGCGGCTCGGGGTCCTTGTAGTCGCGGCGGGACCGGCCCAGGAATCCGCGTCGTGCCATGCGGCTCACACTCTCCTCAAATTGCTTCTACTTCTCGACGTACCGAAGGGAGCGCAGCCCTCGCTCCAGGTGCCAGTGCAGGTACGCGGACACCAGCCCGCTGCCCTCCCTGACGTGGCGCGGCTCGCACGCGTCCGCCGTCTCCCAGTCGCCGGTCAGCAGCGCGCTGAGCAGACCGACGGCCTCCGCAGAGGGTACGACGCTGCCGGGCACCCGGCAGTCGCCGCATATGACCCCGCCCGCCGCGACCGAGAAGAACCGGTTCGGGCCGGGCAGGCCGCAGCGCGCGCAGTCGTCGAACGAGGGCGCGTAACCGTTCACGGCCAGCGACCGCAGCAGGAACGCGTCCAGGATCAGGTGCGGGGCGTGCTCCCCGCGCGACAGGGTCCGAAGCCCGCCGATGAGCAGCAGGTACTGCTGCACGGCCGGCTCACCCTCGTGGTCGGTGAACCGCTCGGCGGTCTCCAGCATGGCGGTGCCGGCGGTGTACCGCGCGTAGTCGGTCACGATGCCGCTGCCGTACGGCGCGATCGTCTCGCTCTGCGTGCACAGCGGCAGCCCGCGCCCCACCAGCTCGGAGCCCCGCGCGAAGAACTGCACGTCGACGTGGCTGAACGGCTCCAGCCGGGCGCCGAACTTCGACTTGGTCCGCCGGACGCCCCGCGCGACGGCCCGCACGCGCCCGTGCCCGCGCGTGAGGAGCGTGATGATGCGGTCCGCCTCACCCAGCTTCTGGGTGCGCAGCACGATGCCGTCGTCGCGGAACAGGGTCATGGGTCCATTGTCCCGTACCCGGGGCGCCCGGGGTCCCGGTCCTCCGTTCCGGTGGGCGCCGGCTCGTCGGCGGGCGAACGACACCGGCCCCCTACAGGATCTTCACAAGCAAGTTGATCATGGTCGGGATTCGTGCTTGAATGACAAACCGAATCCGGGGTCACCGGAAATATTTCTGCTTTTCCTCGCGGGGGGCGAGGGAAAGTCTGCTGCAACGCGATGAACATGGCCGGGGGGCTGCCGTGAAAGAGAAAAAGCGTACTCGGCGCCGCAGTGTCAGGAAAGCGGCATTCGCCACGCTCGTCGGCACTGTCTACCTGGCTGTTGCGGGCTGCTCCGCACCTTCCCAGGCACCGGAAAAGACGCCAGAATTTCACGCACCGGCCCTTCTGAACAGCGCGGATCTGCGCCTCCCCGTCGAGGACTACCTATTCTCCGAGTCGGAGACACTGGAACTGGACCGCGCCAGGTTCCGACTGATGAATGACTGCCTGAAGCGTTTCGGTCTGGACCATGACCTCGGAAGTCCGGAGCCCACACCCGGGCCGCGCACATTGATGGAGCGCCGGTACGGGGTGACGGACGGGGCGGCCGTGAAGGCCCACGGCTACCACCTCGCCGACCGGTCGCGCGCCGCCGGGCCCGGCGCCGGGCGGACACCACCGGCCGAGGCCGACAAGCAGCAGCTCACCCTGGTCCTCCAGGGTCCACCCTCGTCGGCGCCCACCGGCGCGCGGGGCCCCCGGGTCAACGGACTGCCGGTTCCGGCGGGCGGCTGCGCCGGAGAGGCGGCCAGGAGGATAGCCGGGTCACAACCGCTGGGCCCGAGCGAGCCGGCCAGGCGCATGAACTTCGACAGTTTCAGCATCTCCAAGTCCGATCCGCGCGTCGTGTCGGCCCTGGAGGCATGGTCGGCGTGCATGGTGAAGTCAGGCCACTCGTACCCAGATCCGCTCGCGGCGATGAGCGATGCGAAATTCCAGCGGAAAGATCCGACACCGGAGGAGCGCAAAGCAGCGGCGGCCGACGTCGCCTGCAAGCGGGAGACAAACCTGGTCGGCGTTTGGTTCACCGTCGAAACGGCCGTGCAGAAAAGCCTCATCGCACGGAACCCGTCGGCATTCGACTCGGCACTTCGGTCCAAGAAGAGCCAGCTGAGCAATGCCAAGGCCGTCCGCGCCACTCGCTGACCGCACAGAGGCACCTCCGTGCCGGAGAAGTCACGACTTGGTCAGGGGTATTCACCGCTCCCTGCCCATGTGTAAGAAACACACACAAAGGAACGGCAAAAATGAAGCGTATCTCCAAGTTCTTCACCGCGGTCGCCGGTGCCGCCCTGCTCGTCCCCATGATGGCGTCCTCGGCCCAGGCCGCGGCCAGCGACTGCCCGTCGAGCACCTTCTGCTTCTTCTACAACTCCAACCAGGCCGGCTCCTACAAGGGCTTCAAGGCGGACGTCCCCAACCTGGCCGGGTACACGTACACGGCCGCCGGTGCCGGGCAGGGCCAGTACGTCAAGAACAACTCCGCGTCGGTCAAGAACAACACCGGCTGCCAGGCCCTGGTGTTCTTCTCCTCCAACTACGGTGGCGCGTTCGACCGGATCTACGCGTACGCCCCCCAGAACCTGGTGGAGACGTACAACGAGAACGCCTCCCTGCGGTGGGTCTCGAACTGCTGACGCCACTCACCCGGCGCAGGCCCGGCCCGTACCCGCTTTCCACGCCGGGTACGGGCCGGGCCGTTCCCGTTCGCCGACCGGTCACGGCACCTCGCCCCGGCTCCGCGCGTTCACGTACGACGTCGCCGCGCTGAGCCGCTCCGCGTCCGTCGCCGGCCGTACCCCCTCCGGCGGGCAGTCCCACTCCCGCCCGCCCCCGACGGGCCGCAGCTGGAGGTACGGCCCCACGTGCCCCATGACGCGCCCCACGCGTCCGCTGCGGACATCGACGACGTACGACCCGACGGGCAGGTTCATGAGCGGCCACCTTCCTCCGGCAGGGCGGCGGCCAGCCTGCGCGCCGTCTCCACCGTGCAACGTCCCAATTCCACGAGCGGCCGAGGGGGCTCGGCGGCACACGTGACGGGGTCCAGCCCCAGCGACGGGAGCGTGATTCCCGCCCTCTCCAGTGCCGCGCGCAATTCTTCCAACGCCTCCTCCGCGTCCTGAACGCTCCCCGACGACTGCCGCTCGGTTTCTTCCTTCACCAACGCCGTCCTTTCCGAATCCATTTCCCGCTTACTGCCCCCAGGATGGACCCGACCGCCTAGCATTGGCGGTTGCGCACGCGCTACAACTGCTTTGCAGGACTGGGGTGTTAAGCCATGGCCAACACAGGCTCGTCCAGGCAGGCCGCCTGGGAGTTCTACGGCACGGAGCTGAAGAACCGGCGCGAAGCGGCGAAAATGACGCAGCAGGAACTGGGGCGGAAGGTCTTCGTCTCGGGCGGGTACATCGGCCAATTCGAACAGGCTATTCGGAAACCGCAGTTGGACGTGGCGGCGAGGATCGACGAGGTCCTGCAAACCGATGGTTTTTTCGAGCGGATGTGCCGTCAGCTCATCAACAAGTCGCCGTATGCGGAGTATTTCCGGGCCGTTGCGGAGCTGGAGGCGCTGGCGACGAGGATCTGCGAGTTCGCCCCCACGGTCGTGCCCGGCCTGCTCCAGACCGCCGACTACGCCCGGGCGGTGACCGTGGCGGCCAATCCCTTCGTCTCCGAGGAGTACGTGGACGAGAAGGTCACCGCCCGGCTGGCGAGGGCCCGCATCCTGAGCGACGCTACAAGGCCCGAGTATTGGGTGACCCTGCACGAGAACGTGCTGCGGGTCCCGGTGGGCGGCCCGGCGGTCATGGCGGCGCAACTGGAGCACGTGGCGGCGCTGGCGCGGGAACGGGCGGTGCTGGTGACGGTCGTCCCCTGCGCGGTGGGAGCGCACGCGTCCATGGTGGGGTCACTCAAGCTCATGGAGTTCGACGACGCCCCGCCAACCGCATATATGGAGACGGCGTTTTCAGGCACTCTGCTGGACGATCCGGCGGTGGTGAAGCGGGCAGAGCGCGCCTACGATCTGGTCAGGGTCGCCGCGCTGTCGCCGGAGGCGTCCCGGGCCCTGATCGAGTCGGCGGCTGAGGACTTGAGACGATGCGCGACTACGACCTGAGCACCGCACGCTGGCGCAAGAGCACCCATAGCAACGGCCAGGGCGGCGACTGCGTCGAAGTGGCGTCCGACTTCCCCGGCGCCGCCCGCTGGCGCAAGAGCACCTACAGCAACGGCGAGGGCGGCGACTGCGTCGAAGTCCTGGACGACGTTCCCGGCGTCGTCCCCGTCCGGGACAGCAAGAACCCCGCCGGACCCGTCCTCGTGGTCACCGCCCCCGCGTGGCGGGCGTTCGTCGAGGGTGTCAGTGCCGGTGGCTAGCGTGATCACATGAGTTCCTCCCTGAGCGTGTACCTGCTCGACCCCAAGGCCGCCCGCGCCCTCGTCGGCTCCCGCGACGACCAGTTGCTCGACGTCATACGTGACCGCTTCGGTGACGATCTGGCGGCGGACGACCGTTACTTCCGCTTCCAGATCGAGCAGGGCGCCCCCACCGCGTACGAGGCGCTGCGCGCCGTGGTGCACGGCGGTCCGTACCACGAGGACGAGCAGTACGCCTTCCAGTACGGCTACGCCTACAAGCGCCTGTGCTCGCTGACGGGGTCCTTCCTGGACAACTCCAGCTTCTGCCCGTTCCGGGGCGACTGGCTGGAGGTCGTCGACGAGGGGCTGCGGGCGCTGCGGATCACCGCCGTCTCGGTGGCGGAGTTCGGCTACGGCGGCCTGCCCGAGGGTGTCCCGTCGTACGACCTGCCGCGCTGCGGGGAGTGGACGCACGAGCAGTGCCTGGAGGCGCTGGAGCAGTTCGAGCGGACCAAGCGGGACGGGCACGCGCCGCCGCTGGAGCCCGAGGTGGTCGACGCCGTCACGGAGGTGATCGGCTGGCTCCGCAGCGTGGGGGCACACCCCGGCTTCGGCGTCGTCGGCTTCGTTTCCTGAGGCCCGGGCCGTGTCTTTTTGATCAAACCGGATCAGGCCGGATCAGGCCTCACCGGCGGTCCACGGCCAAGCGGCCTCGCGGCCGGCCTCGATGAGGCCGACCATGCGGAACGCGGCGTCCGTGAGGCCGCCGAAGGTGTGCCGGTGGCGGCCCGTGGGGCCGTGGGCGGGTCGGTACCCCGCCAGGTTCCACGTGTAGACCGGGATGTGGGCCGGGACCGGTTCGGCCGGCCCGCCCGGGTCGTAGGGGGCGGCCTGCTCGTCGGTGACGATCAGGACCCGGTCGTGCTGTCGGTAATGCTTCCGCACCGCCTTCGCCGTGTAGGTACCTCCGAGGCTGCGGAACCGTTCCAGCACCTTGAGCACCGGCTCGCCGCGCTCGAACGGCACCGCTGCGCTGCCCCAGCCGAACTCCACCAGATCCGCCTGCTCGGCCCGCATGGCCAGCGCGGCGCCGAACACGGCCGCCGCGTCCGCCCGGGTCAGCGTGGACCGCTCGGAGACGGTGTCCCAGAACATGGAGTCGGACCGGTCCACCAGGATCAGCGTCCGCCCGGGCAGGGGCGGGACGTTGGCCAGGGAATGGCCCAGTGCCCGTTCCAGCGCGGCCGCCCAGCGCTGGGACGGCGCGTGCCGGTGGGCGGCCAGGTAGCGGAAGGGGAACTGCCGGGACCGGGCGACCTCGGAGGCGTCCGAGATCCGTGCGGCGACCCGGGCCGCGACGTCGTCCGAGACCCCCGCCTCGTCGAAGTTCCGCAGGTTCCGCAGGAGGGCCATCGGGCCCATCGTGGGGATCACCGCTTCCCAGACGGCGGCGTCCATCGGTCCGTGGAGCCAGCCCGCCAGGGCCTCCCACGTCATGCCCGCCGCGGCCAGCCGCTCGGAGCCGCCCGGCCCGGTCACCACCGCCCGACGCTCCTCCGCAGGCGACTGCATCAGCGCCCGGTGCGCGGTCAGGAGGTGGTCGGAGGCGGGCGGAACGGCCTGCTCCGGGTGGTGGCGGCGGTCCAGTGCATACCGGAAGAGCGTGCCCTGCCAGGGCTTGTCCGGGTCGGGCGAGGCGTGCACCAGGTTGAGCACGTCCCCGAAGCGGAACCACTTGGACGCGGTGTCGTACTTGAGCAGCGACCGGGACGTGTACAGCCTGCGTACGCCGTCGGCGATGCCCCGCTTCACGGGCTGCGGCACGTTCCGCCCGTACACCGAGATCCAGTGGGCGAGCAGCTCGCCGGGCTCGTCGGCGCGCTGGAGCACCGAGTCGATCACTGACCGGTTGGACGGGCCTCCGGTCGCCCCGGCCTGGAGCCGGGCCCGTACGTACGCCGCGGCGCCCACCAGGGACGCCGTGCGCATGTTGCCCTCGCCGCGAAGCCACCGCAGCAAGCCGGCCGTCCACACCGGGTCCTCGACGGCGAGTTCACCGACGAGACGGGCGTACCGGTCGTCCCGCTCCTGGCCGCTCTCGTAAAAGGTCCGCTGGGTGACGAAGTTGCCGACCGCGAGGAGGAAGAGCTCCTCGCGGGGCTTCCGGACGAAGGCCGGGCCGCCCGCGTAGGTGCGGACATCCGGCCCGGCGGGACCGCGGTGGAGCCGTGGTGGGGGCAGAGAGCGGGCGGCCGCCGAGACGTGAAGGGCCACGAGCATTTCGGGCCAGATCTTGGAGACGCGTGGGGCGTAACGAGGCAGCGAATCCCCCCGGATTCAAGGGACTGGAGGGCCCCGGCCGAAAGGACCGACGGGGCGAACACGCCCGCGCCTGCCGAGATCAAAGGGGGCGGCGGCGTCACTTGGTTGTCAGAAGGAAGTAGCCGCAGCCGAGCGCATCGTCAGGCGCGGTCGCGATGCCAACCTACAAGGGCCGCCGGGCCATACACCAACGATTAACGCGGGCCCGTTCGCGCCGACACCGTCGACGGGTCATGGAAGGGCTTCCACAACCGGCTAGGGCTCACGCCCTTCCTGCCTGGCCACGACGACCTCCTTCCGCAAGGCCCGCGCCAGGATGACGCCGACGACGATGAGCCCGACCGCGAACCAACGGGGCGCGGCGTCGTAGACCAGGACGAGCACGCCCATGGGAATGAGCAGGCCGACGAACGGCATCAGCAGGCTCCGCACCGGCGGTCTGGGGACGGCCGGGTACCACTCGGTGAAGCGCATCGCGGTGATCAGCGCCGAGACCGGGATCAGCCAGGCCGTCCACAGGTTGTCGGGGTCGTGCAGCACCAGGTCGCCGACGCCGCCGGCCAGGGCGACCGCCAGGAAGGCGAGGGACCAGGCATGGGTGACGACCACGTTGGCCCGCAGGAAGCCCGGGGTGTGCCAGAACGCGCGGGGGACCTTCCTGCGGGCGTACGGGGTGGTCAGCGGCACCCTCGCCGCGACGGAGAGCACCGCCAGCGCGACGACCGCCAGGGCGGAGACCTCGTTGGCGTACGTCTCCAGCCACCGCAGCGTCTCCGGCGGGGCGACCATGCCGACGACGGTGAGGACCGCGAAGAAGACGAGCCCCGCCACCTCCAGGAACACCGGGCGGTGGCGCACCAGCACCAGGAGGACCGCGACCGCCAGGGCCAGCCAGGCGGCGAGTTCGTAACGGCCGGGGCCGAGCAGCAGCGTGAAGGCGATCCACGGGGACATCCCGGTGATCGAGCTGTTCATCAGCCTGGCGCCCCAGCCGGCTGATCCGTTCATGCTTCCAGCGTGGCGCGGTTCAGGCATGGAGGCGAGAGATGCCATAAGCCCGGCTTATGAGGTCATAGGCGGGGGGCGGGTACCGAGGTGAGGCGAGCCTTACTTAGGGTGCGTATGAGCACTCACGTGACCGCTCACTCCTCGCTCGAAGGGAATTCGTCATGCCCCGCCCCCTGCGGGTCGCGATCGTCGGTGCCGGCCCCGCCGGAATCTACGCCGCCGACGCGCTGCTGAAGTCCGAGGCCGCCGCCGACCCGGGTGTGTCGATCGACCTCTTCGAGCGGATGCCGGCGCCGTTCGGCCTGATCCGGTACGGCGTGGCCCCCGACCACCCGCGCATCAAGGGCATCATCACGGCGCTGCACCAGGTGCTCGACAAGCCGCAGGTCCGGCTGTTCGGCAACGTGGACTACGGCACCGACATCGCCCTGGACGACCTGCGGGCGTTCTACGACGCGGTGATCTTCTCCACCGGCGCGACGGCGGACCGGGCGCTGGACATCCCGGGGATCGACCTGGACGGGTCGTACGGCGCCGCCGACTTCGTGTCCTGGTACGACGGCCACCCGGACGTGCCGCGCACCTGGCCGCTGGAGGCCGAGAAGGTCGCCGTGCTGGGCGTGGGCAACGTGGCGCTGGACGTGGCGCGCATCCTCGCCAAGACGGCCGACGAGCTGCTGCCGACGGAGATACCGCCGAACGTCTACGAGGGCCTGAAGGCGAACAAGGCGCTGGAGATCCACGTCTTCGGGCGGCGTGGCCCGGCGCAGGCGAAGTTCAGCCCGATGGAGCTGCGCGAGCTGGACCACTCGCCGAACATCGAGGTCATCGTCAACCCCGAGGACATCGACTACGACGCCGGGTCCATCGAGTCGCGGCGCTCCAACAAGCAGGTCGACATGGTCGCGAAGACCCTGGAGAATTGGGCGATCCGCGACGTCGGGACCCGGCCGCACAAGCTGTTCCTGCACTTCTTCGAGTCGCCCGCCGAGGTCGTCGGCGAGGACGGCAGGGTCGTCGGGCTGCGCACCGAGCGGACCGAGCTGGACGGCACGGGCAATGTGAAGGGCACGGGCGCGTTCACGACCTGGGACGTGCAGGCCGTGTACCGCGCGGTGGGCTACCTCTCCGACGAACTGCCGAAGCTGCCCTTCGACCTGGCGAGCGGCACCGTGCCGGACGAGGGCGGCCGGGTGATCGAGGGCGGCGCGCACATGGCGTCGACGTACGTCACGGGCTGGATCCGGCGCGGTCCGGTCGGGCTCATCGGCCACACCAAGGGTGACGCCAACGAGACGGTCGCCAACCTGCTGGAGGACCACCGCGAGGGCCGGCTGCTGACGCCGGCCGCCCCCGAGGAGGGCGCGGTCGACGCGTTCCTGCGGGACAAGGGCGTGGAGTACACGACGTGGGAGGGCTGGTACCGCCTGGACGCCGCCGAGCGGGCGCTGGGTGAGGCCGAGGGCCGCGAGCGCGTCAAGATCGTCGAGCGTGAGGGCATGCTGCGGGCGAGCGCCGGGCAGTGAGCCGACGCGGCGGGCCGCCCCCGGGATCCCGCGGGGGCGGCCCGCCGCCGTCACGTGTCCAGCAGCGGGACGAGGTGCTCCTCCTCGTACACGAGGTGGGCCTCCAGCTCGTCCGTGAGGCGTTCCACTTCGCGCAGCACGTGGCCGGGGTCGGCCGTGTCGGCGGTCACGACTTTCTTCAGGTCGGCGAGCAGGGCGGCGATCACCTCGTGCTCCTGCCGGAGCCGGTCCACCACCGGGGCCAGTGCGGGGTGGCGGTCGGCGAGCATCGGGAAGAGCATCGTGTCCTCCCCGGTGTGGTGGTGGTGCAGTCCCTGGCAGACGGTGAGGCAGTTGACGCGCAGCTGCGTGCCGAGGCCGGTGGCGGTCCCGGACTCGGCGATCTCCTTGCGGATGAGCCCGAGTTCGCGCCGGAACATGTCGTGGACGACCTTGATGGCCTCGCCCATGGACTTCGCGTTGATGTGGGGCGGGCCGGGCACCTCGGTGAGGGCGACCACGGGGATGACGCGGCTGGTCTTCGCCTGGTAGTCGGCCCACCCGGAGTCGGCCTCGACCGCGCGGGCGAAGGCGCGGTCGCGTTCCTCGCCCTTCAGGACGGTGGCGTCCGCCTGGTACGTGAAGACGCCGCTTTCGACCGTCACCCGGGGGTTGGCCAGCATGTTGTGGTACCAGGCCGGGTGCTTGGGGGCGCCGGCGGCCGAGGCGATGACGAGGATGCGGCCGTCGCCGTCGGGGTAGTAGCCGACGGGCGTGGTGTGGGGCTTGCCGGACCGGGCGCCGGTGGTGGTCAGCAGGACGAGCCGGGCTCCCTCGAACCATCCGCCCACACGGCCGTGGTTGGCGCGGAATTCCTCGATGACCGGCTGATTGAAATCGTTGGGCAATTCTCTGCTTTCTGCTCCGGGGTGGGGGACTGCTGTGCGCGCGCACGCGCGTGGAGAGAAAACAGAGGAAGGCGGGGCTCTGGCCCGCCCCGGCGTCACGCCGAGGCCGGGTGCCCTACTCGTGTGTGGCCCATGGCCGACCCGGCAGTCACGGCGTCAACGTACCGATGACGCGGGACGCCGTGCAACGGAGATTTCCGGCCACGACCATCACCCTCACCATCACCCCAGCCGGATCTCCTCGCCGATCCCCCGTTCGCGCGCGGCCGCGATGACCAGTGCGGCGGCCGCCGCGTCCTGGACGGCCACGCCGACGGACTTGTAGAGGGTGATCTGGTCGGGCGACCGGCGGCCCGGCCGGCTGCCGTTGAGCAGTTCGCCCAGCTCGGCGTGGATGTGGTCGGCGGTGATCACCCCGTCGCGGATGGGGAACAGCAAGTCGCTGCTGCCGGCGGGGTAGGGCGCCAGGGCGGCCCGCCGGGACTCCACGCACACCAGGGCGTCGGCCACCGTGGCGTCGTCGACCTCCCGCCCGCCACGCGTGAAGCCGACGGAGGCGATGTGCGCGCCGGGCGTCAGCCAGGCACGCCGTACGACCGGGTCGACGGAGTGGGTGGCGGCGGCCACGAGGTCGGCGCCGTCGAGCGCCTCGGCGTAGGTGGGCACCGCGACCGCCTCGACGCCCAGGGCGGCCCTCAGTTCCTCGGCCAGCACACCCGCCCTGACCGTGTCGCGTCCGGCCACCCGGATGCGCTGGACGGACCGTACCCGGCACATGGCGTGGGCGTGCGCCCGGGCCTGGACGCCGGTGCCGAGGACGGCGAGGACGGTGGCGTCGTCGCGGGCGAGGAGCCGCGCCGACAGGGCGGAGGCGGCGGCGGTGCGTGCGGCGGTGATGGCGGTCCCGTCGAGCAGCGCCCGGGGGGCGCCGGTCTCGGGGTCGAACACGGCGATGAGCGCCTGGTGGGTGGGCAGCGGCGTCCCGGCGTTGTGCGGGAAGTGGGTGACCAGTTTGGTGACGAGCACCCCGGCGGACGGCACGAAGCCCGGCATGGCCGCGAGGAACCCGTCCCTTTCGGGCACCAAGGCGGCGACCCGGTCGGGCACGGAGGCCCGGCCCTCGCTGAGGTCCACCATCGCGGGGCCGAGCCCGTCGATCAGCGCGTCCATGTCGAGCAGGGCCTCGACCTGTGAGCGTCCCAGTACCAGCATCCGCCCAGCGTCCGTCACGGTCCCGGTGGCCGCCGGGGCGACACGCCCGGAGGCTCCCCCTAGAACGGTGCCTGTGCCGTCTCCATCAGGCGGGCCGTCTCGTCGGCGGGGAGGTGCAGGGCGGCACCCACGGTGATGAGGACGTCCTGCTCGGCGGTGGTGTACGCGCCGTCGGCGAGGGCGATCCGGGCGCCTTGGAGCAGGATCGACTCCCGGCCGGCGGGTGCGAGGTGCGGGGTGAGCGGCTCCAGTGCCTCGTGGAGCTCGATCGCGAGGGCCGCGCCGCACGGGGTGCCGGTGTCGGCGACGAAGCGGCCGGTGTCGGCCTCCAGGGCCTCGATGAGCGCGGTGAGGCTGTCGGCGGTGCAGTCCTCGTACCCGGCGGCGCGGACGGCGGAGACGGCGGTACGGAGCACCGGGCGCGAGGAGACGCCGCCGGCGGCGAGGACGGCGAGGGCGACGGTGTGGACGGCGTCGCGGAGCATCGCGGAGAAGCGGGCGGTGGTGGGGTGGTCCAGTGCGTCGGTGCCGAAGTGGCCGTGGCAGGAAGCGCATTCGACGACCGGCCCGGCGAGGCCGCGCGGCAGCAGCGGCACACCGAGGAGGGTCAGGCGCCGACGGCCGGTGCGGCGGCGGTAGTTGCGGTCCCCGCCACAGCCGGGGCAGAAGAACTGGCCGTCGCCGACGGTGTTCCACGAGGTGGAGATGGTGCAGATGCGCACTCTTCGCTCGCGTGATCCTCGTGCTGGCAGCACGTCGCACCTCCGAAACGCCTCGGCCACCTTGCCGCGTTGGCGTGATGTTAGCCACATCCGTGATGCCGCGTCAGCACTCCGGCGTGAGATCGCCACCGACATGGCTGAACCCCGCCCTCCGGAAATCCTCCGGGGGATCTCCGGACGGGGCGGGGTTCATCGCCGCGGGATCAGCGTGCGGCGCGGTTCACCGCGGAGATGACGGCCTTCAGCGAGGCGCGAGTGGTGTTGGCGTCGATGCCGATGCCCCACAGGACCTTGCCGTCGATGGCGCATTCGATGTACGAGGCGGCCTGCGCGGACGCGCCCTCGCTCATCGTGTGCTCCTGGTAGTCCAGCAGTCGCACGTCGATGCCGATGGCTTGCAGCGCGGCGAAGAACGCCGAGATCGGACCGTTGCCGGAACCGGTCAGGGCCGTCTCCACGCCGTCGACGACCGCCTCGACGGTCAGCGTGTCCGTGCCGTCCTTGTCGGTCGTGGTCTGACCGGAACGCAGCTGGATACGGCCCCACGGATTGTCCGGGTTGGGCAGGTACTCGTCCTGGAAGACCGACCAGATCGCCGCGGGCGTCACCTCGCCGCCCTCGGCGTCGGTCTTCGCCTGGATGATCCGCGAGAACTCGATCTGCATACGACGCGGCAGGTCCAGCTTGTGGTCGTTCTTCAGGACGTACGCGATACCGCCCTTGCCGGACTGGGAGTTGACGCGGATGACCGCCTCGTAGGACCGGCCGACGTCCTTGGGGTCGATCGGCAGGTACGGCACGGCCCACTCGATGTCGTCGACCGTCTTCCCCTGCTCGGCGGCGACGGCCTCCATCGCGTCGAAGCCCTTCTTGATGGCGTCCTGGTGGGAGCCGGAGAAGGCGGTGTAGACCAGGTCGCCCGCGTACGGGTGGCGCGGGTGGACCTCCATCTGGTTGCAGTACTCGGACGTCCGGCGGATCTCGTCGATCTGCGAGAAGTCGATCTGCGGGTCGACGCCCTGCGAGAACAGGTTCATGCCCAGCGTGACCAGGTCCACGTTGCCGGTGCGCTCACCCTGCCCGAACAGACAGCCCTCGATACGGTCGGCACCCGCCATGACCGCCAGCTCGGCCGCCGCCACCGCCGTACCCCGGTCGTTGTGCGGATGGGCCGACAGGCAGACGAACTCGCGGCGGGACAGGTTGCGCGACATCCACTCGAACCGGTCCGCGTGCGTGGAGGGCGTCGACCGCTCCACCGTGGCCGGCAGGTTCAGGATGATTTCGCGGCCCTCCTCGGGCTGCCAGACGTCCATCACGCCCTCGCAGACCTCCAGCGCGAAATCCAGCTCCGTGTCGGTGAAGATCTCCGGGCTGTACTGGTAGCCGAAGACCGTCTCGTCACCCAGGATCTTGTCGGCGTACTCCATCACCAGACGGGTGCCGTCCACCGCGATCTGCCTGACCTGCTCCTTGGAGCCGCGGAACACCACCCGGCGGAAGACGGGGGCCGTGGCGTTGTACAGATGCACCGTGGCGCGGTGGGCGCCGCGCAGCGACTCCACCGTGCGCTCGATCAGCTCCTCACGCGCCTGCGTCAGGACCGAGATCGTCACGTCCTCGGGGATCGCGCCCTCTTCGATGATGGAGCGCACGAAGGCGAAGTCGGTCTCACCGGACGACGGGAAGCCGACTTCGATCTCCTTGTAGCCCATGCGGACCAGCAGGTCGAACATCTCCCGCTTGCGCGCGGGACTCATCGGGTCGATCAGCGCCTGGTTGCCGTCCCGCAGGTCGGTGGACAGCCAGCGCGGCGCCTTGGTGATGCGCTTGTCCGGCCAGGTGCGGTCGGGGATGTCGACGGCCTCGTACCGGCCGTACTTGTGGATCGGCATCCCGGACGGCTGCTGGGTGTGGGTCGCGTTGGTGATCGGCGTGGGGCGGCCGACGGGCTGGGACATTGCGTAGGGCTCCTCGGTTGTCCTTCACAGGGACGGCCGACTGGGTCGAAGCAGCACCAGACTCCGCGGGGAGGGGGTCGGCCTACGACTACAGGCCCTCGCCGCGGCAGCTAAGAAGAAGCAGCCCGAAACGCATGATGCGAGGAAGCCTAGCCGAGCGGCACGGCGAGTGGAGGTGCCGTTTCAGTATGCGGGATTCGGCGCTCCAACCCTCCAACAGTGACCTGTCACTCTTTTTCACGAATCGTCGTCGCGGCGAGTGACAGGACGGTCACACGCTGCCACATTGCGGAGCATGACTGCCAGCGCTCCCAGCTTCTGCACGATCGTCCCGCCGCACCTCCTCGACCGCCTGTCCCGCTCCTCGGACCCCGTCGTCGCCGCGGCCGCCCGCCGCACCCTGGTCACCGACGCCGCTAACCGCACCGCCCGCCGGCTGACCACGGTCGCCGGCGCAGCCCCCGTGCCCCCGGACGCGGACGCGGACCCCGGCAGGCCCAGACGCACGATCCATGACGCCGGGCGCAGGACCGCCCTGCCGGGGAAGAAGGTGCGCGCCGAGGGCGGGAGCCCGACCGGGGACGCGACCGTCAACCGCGCGTACGCCGGTCTCGGCGCCACCTACGAGCTGTTCCGCGACGCCTACGGACGCGACTCGATCAACGGGTCGGGACTGCCGCTGGACGCGACCGTCCACTACGACCGGGAGTACAACAACGCCTTCTGGAACGGCGACCGGATGGTCTTCGGCGACGGCGACGGCAGGATCTTCCTCGACTTCACCCTCGCGGTGGAGGTCATCGGCCACGAGCTGGCGCACGGGGTCACGCAGTACACCGCGAACCTGGCGTACTTCGCCCAGCCCGGAGCGCTCAACGAGTCGATGTCGGACGTCTTCGGCTCCCTGGTCAAGCAGAAGGCCCTCGGCCAGACCGTCGAGCAGGCCGACTGGCTGATCGGCGCCGGACTGCTGGCGCCCGGGGTCCAAGGCGTGGCGCTGCGCTCGATGAAGGCCCCGGGAACGGCGTACGACGACGACGTCCTCGGCAAGGACCCGCAGCCCGCGAAGATGGAGGACTACGTGCGCACCGGCGCCGACAACGGGGGCGTGCACATCAACTCGGGCATCCCGAACCACGCCTTCTACCTGTTCGCCAAGGAGCTGGGCGGCAATGCCTGGGAGCGGGCGGGGCGGGTCTGGTACGACGTGCTGACCGGTGGCCGGCTGGGGGTGGACGCGGAGTTCGCCGACTTCTCCCGGCTGACGGTGGCCGCGGCCCGTGAGCGGTTCGGCGCGGGCGGCGCGGAGGTCGACGCGGTGGTGAAGGCCTGGTCGACGGTGGGGCTGCCGACGGAGTAGACAGGGCCCATGCGTATTCGGGTCATCCGTACGGGCGGGTTCGCGGGCATCGAGCGGCGGGCCGAGGTGGACACCTCGGGGCTGCTCGACGCCCGCGACTGGCACGCCCTGGCCGAGGCGGCACTGAAGGACGGGCGGGGGGAACGGCCGGCGGGCGTGCCGGACGGGTTCGGCTACGAGATCACGGTGGACGGGCGGACCGTGTACTGCGCCGACCCCGGGCTGACCGAGGACCAGCGGGAGCTGGTCGCCCGGGTGCTCCGGGAGGGCGCGTGAGCCCTCCCGGGCCGGGCTCGGGCTAGAAGCCCAGCTTGCGCAGCTGCTTGGGGTCGCGCTGCCAGTCCTTGGCGACCTTCACGTGCAGGTCGAGGAAGACCGGCGTACCGAGCAGCGCCTCGATGTGCTTGCGCGACTTGGTGCCGACCTCCTTCAGGCGCTGGCCCTTGGGGCCGATGATGATGCCCTTCTGGCTGGGGCGCTCGATGTAGACGTTGGCGTGGATGTCCAGCAGCGGCTTGTCCGCCGGGCGGTTCTCGCGCGGGATCATCTCCTCGACGACCACGGCGATCGAGTGCGGCAGCTCGTCCCGTACGCCTTCCAGCGCGGCCTCGCGGATCAGCTCGGCGACCATGACCTGCTCCGGCTCGTCCGTGAGGTCGCCCTCCGGGTAGAGCGGCGGGCTCTCGGGCAGCAGCGGGATCAGCAGGTCGGCCACGAGCCGGACCTGCTTGTCGCCGACCGCGGAGACCGGGATGATCTCCTGCCACTCCATGCCCAGCTCCCTGCCGAGCTGGTCGATCGCGATGAGCTGCTCGGCGAGGGTCTTGGAGTCCACCAGGTCGGTCTTGGTGACGATCGCGACCTTCGGGGTCTTCTTGATCTCCGCCAGTTCCTTGGCGATGTACCGGTCGCCGGGGCCGAGCTTCTCGTTGGCGGGCAGGCAGAAACCGATCACGTCGACCTCGGCCCACGTGGTGCGCACGACGTCGTTGAGCCGCTCGCCGAGCAGGGTGCGCGGCTTGTGCAGGCCGGGGGTGTCGACCAGGATCAGCTGCGCTTCCGGACGGTGCACGATGCCGCGCACGGTGTGCCGGGTCGTCTGCGGCCGGTTGGAGGTGATCGCCACCTTCTGGCCGACCAGAGCGTTCGTGAGGGTGGACTTGCCCGCGTTGGGGCGGCCGACGAAGCAGGCGAAACCGGCCCGGTGGGCGGCTTCGGTTTCTGGGTTACGAGCGCTCATGTCGGCCATTCTCCCCGATGCGGGCACCGGCCACGTACCGCAGCCCCTCCGTGATGTCCTTCGCGAGGTCCCGCGTCAGGCCATCGGGGCCCGTCGCCGGGCCGCCCAGCCGGCCGCGGCCGAGGCTGCGTAGAGGGCGACGACGACCCCCACGACCAGGTCCAGCCAGTCGACCGGCTCGCCCCGCACGAGTGCGGCGGCCGCCGGTACGCCGACGGCGAGGCCGATCGCGACCACCAGCACCCCGGCCGCGCCCCGCACGCCCCGCGCCACGTCCGGCCGGGTCCGCTGCATCAGGTCGGCCGCCCCCCACAGCACCAGCAGCAGCGGGAACGCGTGGTACGGCTGCGGGTCGCCCTCGACGAACCAGTCGGCGACGTTGATGGCGAGGCCGATGGCGCCCACCCCCAGAACGAGCCGGGCGTGGGTCGACGCCCGGGCCTCCCCCGTACGCGCCATCAGCCGGCGCTGACCGTGGCGCGCAGCTCGCCGTCCGGCCCGGCCACGAGCACGGGGGTGCCGGGGCCGCCCAGGTCGCGTACGGCGGCGCGGTCCGCCTCCGAGGCGGCGTCGGCGTCGGTGACGACGGCCGCGGCCTCCAGGGACGTGGCGCCGCTGGCCACGGCCATCGCCACCGCCGTCTGGAGCGCGCTGAGGCGCAGCGACTCCAGGGCGACGGTCCCGGCGACGTACGTGCGCCCGGTCTCGTCCCGCACCGCCGCGCCCTCGGGCACACCGTTGCGGGCACGGGCGCTGCGCGCCAGCGTGATGATCTTGCGGTCCTCGGGGCCGAGGTCGGTGGTCTCCGTCATGCCCCGAGGATATGCCCGCGATCAGGGTCAGCTCTGGGC
The DNA here is from genome assembly GCF_056432045.1 of Streptomyces sp. NPDC045701. Classification (NCBI taxonomy): domain Bacteria; kingdom Bacillati; phylum Actinomycetota; class Actinomycetes; order Kitasatosporales; family Streptomycetaceae; genus Streptomyces; species Streptomyces sp. NPDC045701. The sequence continues at coordinate 71,150 of NZ_JBWKJV010000002.1, forward strand.
GGCCTTGACGAACTTGTCGCCCGCGAGCTTGGCGAGGGCGTCGAGCTCCTTGGCGGCGGCGGGCGTGCCGGGGATGTACACCAGCCGGGACACGCCCGTGCCCTGACGGGCCACTACCACGTGGAGGGCGAACTCCATCGCACCGCCGAGGTCCATGCTGACGCGCACACCGTGGGACTCCTCGCCGGCCTTGGGGGCGGTCAGCTTCTCCACCTTGAGCTCGGCGGGCACGCCCTCCATGGTCACCTTGAAGCCGGTGCACTTGTCCAGCGCGGGGCCGATGGGCGACACGAAGTCCGCGGCACCCGTGCCAGGGAAGCTCATGATCTGGTGGGAGAGCTGGTTCGCGCCGCTGCCACCGGCGAAGTCCTCGTTCGCGCCGATGGTGGCGCCGGCGACCTTGTTCTGCAACAGCGTCGCGATCGGCTGGCACTCGGGCTTGTCCGCCTTGTAGGCGCTGTCGTCGGCGGGGTTCTTGCTGGCGGTCCAGCCCTTGGGAAGGTCGGCGACCGTGAGGACACCCGCCTTCATCTGCGCGGCGGTCAGCGGCGCGGCGGCCGCCGGCTTGTCGGCCGGCTTGTCGGCGCCCTTGTCCTTGGCCGCGCCGTCGCCGCCCTTGTCGGACGAGCCACCGCACGCGGCGGTGAAGGTGAGCGCGGAAACGGTGAGCGCGACGGCGACGCCGCGACGTATGCGAGTACGCATGAGGGTTGTGTCTCCCCTGGAAGTGGATGTCTGGGGAGCTGTGGTTCCCCCTCCCCGCCATGATCGGCCGCGCCGAGGATATACACAGGGAGATCACAGGACGGCCACGGAAGTGTCCTCACCGTGTTCGCGGGCGCGTGCCCCGCCGCCCCGGAACTACGGACGGTCCAGGCGGAGGCGGGTGGCCTTGGGCAGGCCCGCGACGACGAGGTCGTAGGAGTCCTCGACGAGCTCGCGCACCAGCCGTTCGGGGAGGCCGGAGACCGTGACCGTGTTCCAGTGGCGCTTGTTCATGTGCCAGCCGGGCACGATCGCCGGGTGCTCGGCGCGCAACCGGAGCGCGTTCTCGGGGTCGCACTTGAGGTTGACGGTGAGCGGCCGGGCGTCCAGGGCGGACAGGGCGAACATCTTGCCCTCCACCTTGAAGACGGACGTCTCCGGGCCGAACGGGAAGTCCTCCACCGCGCCGTTGAACGCGAGGCAGAACGCCCGCAGCCGGCCGGGGGTCATGCCACCGGCTCCGCGACCACGGTGACGATCTTGTTGCGGCGGCCCGCCGGGGACTCGGCCGTCAGGCGCAGGGCCCGGCCGTCCGGCAGGTCGACGACCGCCGACGCGCCGGCGATGGGGACCCGGCCGAGGGCCTTGGCGAGCAGTCCGCCGACGGTCTCGACGTCCTCGTCGTCGTACTCGTCCAGGCCGAACAACTCGCCCAGGTCGCCGATGTCGAGCCGGGCGGTCACCCGGAAGCGGCCCTCGCCCAGCTCCTCCACCGGCGGCAGTTCCCGGTCGTACTCGTCGGTGATCTCACCGACGATCTCCTCCAGGATGTCCTCGATGGTGACGATGCCGGCCGTGCCGCCGTACTCGTCGATGACGACGGCGCAGTGGTTGCGCTCCTGCTGCATCTCCCGCAGCAGGTCGCCGGCGTTCTTCGTGTCGGGCACGAACGCCGCCGCCCGCATCGCCGTGGAGACCAGGTCGGACTCGGAGTCGCGGTTGATGTGGGTCTTCCGGACGAGGTCCTTCAGGTAGACGATGCCGACGATGTCGTCCTCGTTGTCCCCGGTCACCGGGATGCGGGAGAAGCCGGAGCGCAGCGCCAGCGTCAGGGCCTGACGGATGGTCTTGTACCGCTCGATGGAGACCAGGTCGGTGCGCGGGACCATCACCTCGCGCACGAGCGTGTCGCCGAGCTCGAAGACGGAGTGGACCATGCGCCGCTCGTCGTCCTCGATGAGGGACTCCTGCTCGGCGAGGTCGACCATGGCGCGCAGTTCGGCCTCGGAGGCGAAGGGGCCCTTGCGGAATCCCTTGCCGGGGGTGAGCGCGTTGCCGATGAGGATCAGCAGTTGCGGGACCGGGCCCATGACGCGGGCCAGCGGCAGCAGGACGTACGCTGCGGCGGTCGCCGTGTTCAGCGGGTGCTGGCGGCCGATGGTGCGGGGCGACACGCCGACGGCGACGTACGACACGAGGACCATGACGCCCATCGCGACCAGCAGGGCCGACCACGTCTCGTCGAACTCGTTCAGGCAGACGTACGTGACCATCACGCCGGCCGCCATCTCGCAGGCCACCCGGACCAGCAGCGCCAGGTTCAGGTAGCGGGTGAGGTCGGAGGCCACCTGGACCAGCTTGGCGGCGCCCCGTCGCCCGACGCGTACGGCCTCGGCGGCGCGGAAGCCGGAGACGCGGGCCAGGCCCGCTTCCGCGCACGCCGCGAGCCATGCGACCACGACCAGGGCGACCGCGCCGAGGATCAGCTGCGCGGTCATGAGACGGTCGGCGCCGGGGAGGGACCCGTCAGGCCCTTCTCCGCCCGCCAGCCGTCGACGATCGCCGCCTGGAGCCCGAACATCTCGGCCTTCTCGTCCGGCTCCTCGTGGTCGTACCCGAGCAGGTGCAGCACTCCGTGGACGGTGAGGAGCTGGAGCTCCTCGTCCATGGAGTGCCGCGTCGGGGCGTCCTCCGCCTGCTTGGCGGCGACCTCCGGACAGAGCACGATGTCACCGAGGAGCCCCTGCGGGGGCTCCTCGTCGTCCTTGCTCGGCGGACGCAGCTCGTCCATGGGGAAGGACATGACGTCCGTGGGGCCCGGCAGGTCCATCCACTGGATGTGCAGCTGCTCCATCGCCTCCGCGTCCACCACGATCACCGAGAGCTCGGAGAGGGGGTGGATACGCATCCGCGTGAGCGCGTACCGGGCGACGTCGAGGATCGCCTGCTCGTCGACCTCGGTACCGGACTCGTTGTTGACGTCGATCGACATGGTGCTCGTGCGCTCTACTTCCCGTTTTGGTTGTCGTACTTCTCGTACGCGTCGACGATACGGCCGACGAGCTTGTGCCGTACGACGTCCTGCGACGTGAGCGCCGAGAAGTGGACGTCCTCGACCCCCTCCAGGATCTCCCGGACCTGGCGGAGGCCGCTCTTGGTGCCGCCCGGCAGGTCGACCTGGGTGATGTCACCGGTGATGACGATCTTGGAGTCGAACCCGAGCCGGGTGAGGAACATCTTCATCTGCTCGGGGTTCGTGTTCTGGGCCTCGTCGAGGATGATGAACGCGTCGTTGAGCGTCCGGCCGCGCATGTAGGCCAGCGGCGCGACCTCGATCGTGCCCGCGGCCATCAGGCGCGGGATCGAGTCGGGGTCGAGCATGTCGTGCAGCGCGTCGTAGAGCGGCCGCAGGTAGGGATCGATCTTCTCGTAGAGCGTGCCGGGCAGGAAACCGAGCCGCTCGCCCGCCTCGACGGCCGGCCGGGTCAGGATGATCCGCGTGACCTGCTTGGACTGCAGGGCCTGGACCGCCTTGGCCATCGCCAGGTAGGTCTTGCCGGTGCCGGCGGGGCCGATGCCGAACACGACCGTGTGCTTGTCGATGGCGTCGACGTACCGCTTCTGGTTGAGCGTCTTGGGACGGATGGTGCGGCCGCGGCTGGAGAGGATGTTCTGGGTGAGCACTTCGGCGGGGCTCTCCTGCCCCGGCTCCGCCGTGCCGTTCTCGCTCGCCCTGAGCATGGCGATCGAGCGTTCCACCGCGTCCTCCGTCATCGGCTGTCCGGTGCGGAGCACCAGCATCATCTCGTCGAACAGGCGCTGGATCAGAGCGACTTCGCCCGCCGGTCCGGCCGCGCTGACCTCATTGCCCCGGACATGGATGTCGGCGGCCGGGAACGCCTCTTCGATTACGCGCAGCAGAGCGTCGCCCGAGCCGAGCACGGTCACCATCGGGTGTTTGGCAGGGACGGTGAAGTGGGCTCGCGCCTGCTGGGTCTGGGCTGTGGGTGTCTGCGTCATGGGCCGGCACTCAGGCCTGCACATACCTCCCGCTGCAGGGTTCTCGCTGCTCGACAACCTCTGGACATCCAGCGTACGTCGTGGCGCTGACAACCCCGAAGGCTTTTCACCGCGCCGGTCGCGGACAACGCTGTCCGTACCCGGTCCGCGCCGCTCTACGCCGACCGGCCGAAGCCGATGGTGGGCACGGCCCGCCGCAGCGGCCACGGCCTGATCGGGGCCGGCAGCAGCGACTCCAGGAACGCGTACCGGCGCAGGCCCTCCGGGTCCTGGCCGGAGCAGCCCCGGACGTAGTTCCACCAGGCGGCGACCTCCACCCACCCCGGCGCGGACAGGGACCCGCCGAACTCCTGCACCGACAGGGCGGCGGTCAGCCCGGCGAAGGCGAGCCGGTCGGCGAGCGGCCACCCGGCGAGGGTGCCGGTGACGAACCCGGCGACGAAGACGTCCCCGGCACCGGTCGGGTCGAGGGCGGCGACCTCGATGGCCGGGACCTCGGCGGTCTCGCCCGTCGCGCCGTCGACGGCGTACGCGCCCTCGGAGCCGAGGGTGACGACGGCGAGCGGCACCTTGTCGGCGAGCGCGCGGGCGGCGGCACGCGGGCAGGAGGCGCGGGTGTAGCGCATCGCCTCCTCGGCGTTGGGCAGGAACGCCTCGCAGTGGTCCAGGTCCGGGAGGGCGGCCAGGTCCCAGCGCCCGGTGTCGTCCCAGCCGGTGTCGGCGAAGATCCGGGTGGACCGCCGGGCCGCGTCGGCGACCCACTCCTCGGGGCGGCCGGGCGCGAGGGAGGCGACGGCGGCACGCGCGCGTGGCGGTGAGGCGGGCAGGGAACCCTCCGGCGGCGGGGCCTCGTGGCCGTGCGACACCATGGTGCGTTCCCCCTCGTAGGCCATGGAGACGGTGACCGGGGAGTGCCAGCCGGGCACGGTGCGCGACCGGGACAGGTCGATGCCCTCGCCCTGCTCCAGGGCGTCCCAGCAGTACTCGCCGTAGTGGTCGTCACCGAAGGCGGCTGCCAGAGAGGTGCGCAACCCGAGCCGGGCGAGGGCGGTGGCCATGTTGGCCACCCCGCCGGGGCTGGAGCCCATCCCGCGCGCCCAGGTCTCGGTGCCGCGCACGGGGGCGCTGTCGAGCCCGGTGAAGATGATGTCGAGGAAGACGGTGCCGGTGAGGAAGACGTCGCACTCCGGGTCGGCGGGGGTGCGCAGCGCGTCCAAGGGGTCGATGCCGGCCGTGTGTTGCCGTTGCTGCTGTTCTCCTCGGGATGTGGTCACGGCGGGCTCCCCGGTCGCGGTACGGATCAGGACAGTGTGCCCGATAATCGCCGTGAACGACGGGCGTCGACGCGAGCGAAACGGGCTGCTTTACCCGCGCGCGAGACCGGCAAACGCTTTGTGTCGCGGATCACATGTTTCCGCCTTCTCGTGCGGTCGGCCCGCTTGATACAAATTGGCCCGCGTTCCCGTGCACGTTCCCGTACGACACCGGGCGCTCCACCCCTCTCCCCTCTCTTTCTGTTCGGGAACGCCCATGCCCTCGCGCCCGCGCGCCCCGTGGCCGCTCGTCGCCCTTTTCACGGCCGGTTACCTCGCCGCGTACCTGCTGCCGACCGTCGTCGGCCGTCTCTCCGCCGGACTCGGCCTGACCCCGGCCCAGGCCGGTCTGGTCGGCTCCGGGCTGCTCCTCGGTTCCGCCGCCGCCGGCTTCACGCTCGCGTCGCGCGTGGACCGGTACGGCCCGCGCCGGCTGGCCCGCGCGGGACTGCTGCTGGCCCTCACGGGCTACGGGTGCGCCGCCCTCACCTCCGCCGTCCCCCTCGTCGTGGCGGGCGCGGTGGCCGGGGGCTTCGGCTCCGGAACGGCGACGGCGGTCGCCGCGGCCGGCATCGCCGGGCGGCCCGATCCGCACCGCGCCTCCACACTGGGCCTGCTGTCGGTGTCCGCCACGGCCGGCGCCCTGTACCTGACGCTCCCGCACCTGGGCGGGGGCCACGCGCTGCCGTTCGCCGCGCTCGCGCTCGTCGCCGCCGCCGTGTGGCCGGCCACACGGCGGCTGGAGAGCGGCCACGACACGGGCGCGGCCCGCGAGGTGGGGGCGCCGCTGCCCCGGCCGCGGGCCGGCCTGGTGCTGGCGGGCGCGATGATGTGCTGGTCGATGGCGCAGAACGCCCTGTGGGGCGTCAGCGGGCGGATCGGCCTCACCCAGGCGGGTCTGAGCGAGGTGACGGTCGGCGTGGTGTTCGCGGTGGCGCTCGGCGCCGGGCTGCTGGGCGTCACGGCGGCCGGCGCGCTCGGCGCCCGGCTCGGGCGGGCGGTGCCGATCGGCGCCGGCACGGTGGTGATCGCCGGCTGCATCGGCGTGAGCTCCGCCGCGGAGGGCCTGGCGTCGTTCGCGGCCGGTGAGATCCTCTGGAACGCCTGCTACCCGGTCGTCCTGTCGTACCTGATCGGCCTGGCCGCCTCCCTGGACCCGCGCGGACGCTGGGCGGTCCTCGCCGGCTCGGCGTCCTCGCTGGGCGTGGCCTGCGGCCCGGTCGCCGGCAGCGTGCTGTCGGAGCGGGCGGGCTACCCCGGCATGGGCCTGGTGCTGGGCGGCCTCCTGCTGCTGCTCGCCGTCCCGCTGACCGCCGTGGCGCTGCACACCTCGGGCCGCCCGCTGGTGCCGGGTGCGGTCCGGCGCCGCGGCGGTGCCCCCGCGGCGGTCGTCGCGGGCACCACGGGCGCGGCGGCCGGGCTCGCCGCCCCGCAGGTCGGCGCGCGGGAGCAGCCGGTCACCGAGTTCCCCGTCCGCTCCGTGGTGCCCCTCCTGGTGCGCCGCCGCGCCTACCGCCAGGCCGGCCCTTCGGGGCCCCGGTAGCCGCGCGCCCGGCCTGGGCCTGCCGGATCGCCTAGTCGAACTCGTACGCCTCGACCTCGGCGAGGTACCGCGCCCTGCGGTCCTCGTCGTGGTCCAGGAACGACGCGAGGAACGAGTTGCGGGCCAGCTCCCGCAGTTGCTCCTGCCCGATGCCCAGCGCCTCGTGCACGGCGTGGAAGGTGTCGCCGACGTACCCGCCGAAGTACGCCGGGTCGTCGGAGTTCACCGTCACCAGCAGCCCCGCCGCCATCATCGACGCCAGCGGGTGGTCCTCCAGGACGTCGACTGCGCGCAGCCGGACGTTCGACAGCGGGCACAGGGTGAGCGGCACCCGCTCCCGCACCAGCCGCTCCACCAGCTCGCCGTCCTCCATGGCGCGCAGCCCGTGGTCGATCCGCTCGACGCCCAGGACGTCCAAGGCCTCGCGGATGTACGCCGGCGGGCCCTCCTCGCCCGCGTGGGCGACCTTCCGCAGGCCGAGCGCCTCGGCCGCCGCGTACACCTCGGCGAACTTGGACGGCGGGTGCCCCACCTCGGCGGAGTCCAGGCCGACGCCCACGATGTGGCGCAGGTACGGCTCCGCCGCCCGGAGCGTCTCCATGGCCGACTCGGCCGACCGGTCGCGCAGGAAGCACATGATCAGCTGTGTGGAGACGCCGTGCCGCTCCTCGCTGCGGTCCAGCGCCCGCGCCAGCCCCTCGACGACCGTGCCGAGGGGCACTCCGCGCTCGGTGTGCGCCTGCGGGTCGAAGAAGATCTCGGCGTGCCGTACGCCCTGCCGCGCGGCCCGCGCCAGGTAGGCGTCGGCGAGTTCCGTGAAGTCGTCGGCGGTGTGCAGGACGGCCATCAGCTCGTAGTACAGGTCCAGGAAGGACTGGAGGTCGCTGAAGAGGTACGCCTCGCGCAGTTCGTCGGTGTCGGCGTACGGCAGCTCGACCCCGTTGCGCGCGGCGAGCGCGAAGGCGAGCTCGGGTTCGAGGGTGCCCTCGATGTGCAGGTGGAGTTCGGCTTTGGGGAGTGCTTCGGGGAGGTGCATGGAGCGTAAGCCTTACTGGCGTTTGGGGAGGGGGACACGGACGAGGTCGTGGGCGACGGTCAGCTCGCCGTCGAAGCCCGCCGCCCGCGCCTGCTGTGCGAAGACGTCGGGGTCGCCGTAGCGCTGTGAGAAGTGGGTGAGGACGAGGTGGCGTACGCCCGCCTCGCGGGCCACCGCCGCCGCCTGCCCGGCCGTCAGGTGGCCGTGGTCCTCGGCGAGCACGGCGTCCTCGTCGAGGAACGTCGACTCGATGACCAGCATGTCGCAGCCGTCGGCGAGCACATGGACACCGTCGCACAGCCGGGTGTCCATGACGAAGGCGAACCGCTGGCCGCGCCGGACCTCGCTGACGTCCTCCAGCCGCACCGCGCCCAGCGCGCCCTCGCGCTGGAGACGGCCCACGTCCGGACCCTTGATGCCGTGCGCCGCGAGCCTCTCGGGAAGCATGCGCACGCCGTCGGGCTCGGTCAGCCGGTAGCCGAACGACTCGACCGGGTGCGAGAGGCGTCGGGCCTCCAGGGTGTACGCGGGGGTCGCGGCGAGCACGCCGTCGGCGGCGACCGGCGCCTCGGCGAGCTGCACCGTCTCGCGGTAGGCCGTCGCGTACCGCAGCCGGTCGAAGAAGCGCTGCCCGCTCGCCGGGTAGTGCGCGGTGACCGGGTGCGGCACCTGGTCGAGGTTGATGCGCTGGATCACCCCGGCGAGGCCCAGGGAGTGGTCCCCGTGGAAGTGGGTGACGCAGATGCGGTCGATGTCGTGCGCGGCGACCCCGGCGCGCAGCATCTGGCGCTGGGTGCCCTCGCCCGGGTCGAAGAGGATGCCCTCGCCGTCCCAGCGCAGGAGGTAGCCGTTGTGGTTGCGGTGTCGGGTGGGCACCTGGCTCGCGGTGCCCAGCACGACGAATTCCCGTACGGACATGGCCCCGTGACTATCCGGGAGGCCAGTTCAGGCCGCGACCGCCGAGCACGTGGGCGTGCGCGTGCCAGACGGTCTGCCCGGCACCGGAGCCGGTGTTGAAGACGACGCGGTAGCCGACGCCGTCGACCTTCTCCTCCGCGGCGACCTGCCCGGCCTCGCGCAGCACGTCCGCGGCGATCTCCGGCGCCCCTTCGGCGAGGGACGCGGCGTCGGGGTAGTGCGCCTTGGGGATGACCAGGACGTGCGTGGGTGCCTGCGGGTTGATGTCGCGGAAGGCGACGGTCGTCTCCGACTCGCGCACGATGGTGGCCGGGACCTCCCCCGCCACGATCTTGCAGAACAGGCAGTCGCTCTGCGCCTCTCCGGCCATGTCCTGGTCCTTTCCGTCACCGTCTGCGTACGGGGGCACTCTATCGGCGGCCGGGCGCGCGTCTCTTGAGGGCGGACCTGCTGACCCAGTACGTGATGACCACGCCCCAGAACAGCGGTCCGCCCAGCACGGCGACGACCCCCGCGCCGACCGTGGGCAGCGCCAGGGTGACCGCCGACTCCAGACCCAGCACGGCCACGGCGCCGGCCATCCACAGCACCGGGGGGCAGGTGCGGGAGATCAGCAGCAGGGGGCGTCTGAGCCGGGGCGGGACGCGCCGCAGCATCCACAGCGCCCAGCCGCCCCACAGCGCCAGGAACACGGCGATCCCGATGACCTCGGCCACCACCGCGCCCGTCCCCGTGGCACCGGCCCGCAGCTGGGCCGAGCCGATGCTCGCGGCCATGAACCCGGCGAGCGCCACCCAGCGCGCGCCCGCGGCGGTGCCCCAGGCCATGGTCTCCAGGTTGAAGCGGGCCTCGCGGTCCTCCAGGTCGAGCGCCGCCGAGTCGACGAACCCCTCGGCCGCCCTGGTCCACGCGCCGCGCCGGTACCAGCGGCGGCGCAGGTGCAGCAGGGACAGGTTGTTGTGCGCCTCGCTGCTCTCCGGGTTGAGGCGCAGCGCGTTCTCGTAGGCCCTCTCGGCGGTGGCGTAGTCGTTGAGCCGGTACGCGACCAGGCCGAGGAGGAAGTGGGTGGCGTCCTCCTCGGGGCCCAGCTCGACGGAGCGCAGGGCCAGCGCGTACGCCTCGCGGCTCCGCGCCGGGTTCTCCGAGCGGACCAGGATGGTGCCGAGCACGTGGTACCCGCTCCAGTGGTGCGGTACGAGGGCGAGGCCGCGCCGGGCGGAGTCCTCCGCCGCCGCCCACTGCGGGCCGCCGGCCGGGCCGTGGGCCAGCAGGTCGGCGCGCAGGAACCACGCCGACGGCAGCTCGGGGTCGGCGCGCAGCGCCTCGTCGGCGAGGCGCAGCGCCTCCGCGCGGTCGCCGAGGTGGCGGCGGCAGCGGGCGAGCAGGGAGAGCGCCGGGGCGTCGTCCGGGTGCTGGGCGAGGTGCTGGGCGGTGAGGGCCGCGGCCTGTTCGTAGCGCTCCAGGTCGTACAGCGCCTCGGCCCGGTCCAGCGTCTGCGACGGCGGGGTGGTCACAGTTTGCGCTTCCTCTTCAGGTACGCCAGGAGGTCGTCGTACATGCCGCCGTCGTTGGCGAACGTCGCCACGTTGCGCGCGGCGGCGAACCAGGGGTCGGTGGACGGCCGGATCTGCTTGGCCGCGCCCATCAGGTCCCGGGTGTTGATCATCCGCACGGTGCCGGTGCGGGCCGAGTCGAGCAGCGCGGTCTCGGCGGCGCTCTCGCAGACGTGGGCGAGGTCGGCGCCGGAGAAGTCCTCCGTGGCCTTGACGAGCTTGCCCAGGTCCACGGCCTCGATGGGCCGGTCGCGCAGGTGGTAGCGGAGGATCGCCTCGCGTGCGGTGGCGTCCGGCGGCAGGACGAGCAGCGTGCGGTCGAGGCGGCCGGGGCGGCGCAGCGCGATGTCCACGTCCCAGGGGACGTTGGTGGCGGCCAGGACGAACACGCCGTCGTTGCTGTCGGCGGCGATGCCGTCCAGTTCGGTCAGCAACTGGTTGACGACGTTGCGCAGCCCGCTGTGGTGGCTGCGGCTGCGCTTGGCGCCGAGCGCGTCCAGCTCGTCGAGGAAGACGACGCACGGGGCCTGGGCCCGGGCGGTCTCGAAGATGTCGTGGACGTTCTTCTCGGAGGCGCCGATGTACATGTCGAGGATGTCGCTCAGCGAGATCGACAGGAAGCCGGCGCCGAGCTCGCCGGCGACCGCTCGGGCGATGAACGTCTTGCCGCAGCCGGGCGGCCCGTACAGCAGGAGACCGCCGCGCAGGCTCTTGCCGTACAGCTTGCGCAGCTCGGGGTTGCGCATGGGCGCCAGGAACGCCGCCTCCAGGCGGTCCTTGACCTCCTGCATCCCGCCGACGTCCGCGAGCCGTACGGCGCCGGGCGCGTCGACGTCCCAGGCGTCGGCGCCGTCCGGGTCGTCGCCGAGGCCGTCGACGGTGAGGGGCGCCTCGGTGCCGTCCACGAACCGGGGCGGCACGATGCCGCCGACCTCCTGCTCGGCGGCGGCCCAGTCGAAGTCCTCGCGGTGCCCGGGGTGGTCCGGGGGCCCGGAGTGCTCGGGGGCGGGCGCGTACGGGAGCCGGGACGCGGGCGGGGCGTCGGGGGACGCCGGGGCGGGGGGCGCGGGCGGCATGCCCATGGCGCGGCCCATCAGCGCGCGGGCGTCCGCGTCACCGGGCGCGTGCTGGAGGGCGACGGCCGCCTCGGTCACGGCTTCGTCGGTGCGCCCCGCCTGGAGGAGGAGTTCGGCGAGGTGCAGCCGCAGGGGGACGTCGTCGGGCGCGGCGGCGACGGCGGCGCGCAGGCTGCGGATGAGGGGAGACTCGTCGGACATGCCGTCACCCTACGGACCCGGTACGACAACCGGGCCGGTGGGCCCCTCCTGTGAAAGGCGGTGCGACGTGACCGTGGCCGCGCCGCTGTTCGGCGCGACGCCCCGGTCGCCGGCCGCGGCCTCTCAGGACCAGCGGCCGGTGCGCCCCAGCAGCAGCGCGGTGGCGGCCGTCCCGGCGGTGGAGGTGCGCAGCACGCTGCGGCCGAGCCGGTAGGGCTTCGCGCCCGCCTCGGCGAAGGCCGCCAACTCGTCGGGCGCCACGCCCCCTTCGGGGCCGACGACGAGCACGATGTCGCCGGTGGCGGGCAGTTCGGCGCCGGCCAGCGGCTCGGCGCCCTCCTCGTGGAGGACGGCGGCGAAGTCGGCCGCGGCGAGCAGCCGGGCGACCTGCTTGGTCGACGCCGCGTCCGCGACGTCGGGGAAACGGAGCCTGCGCGACTGCTTGCCCGCCTCGCGCGCGGTGGCCCGCCACTTGCCGAGCGCCTTCAGGCCGCGGTCGCCCTTCCACTGCGTGATGCAGCGGGACGCCGCCCACGGCACGATCGCGTCCACGCCCGTCTCGGTCATCGTCTCCACCGCCAGCTCGCCCCGGTCGCCCTTGGGGAGGGCCTGGACGACGGTGATGCGGGGCGAGGGCTCGGGCTCCGTACGGACCTCGGCCACCGTCACCTCCAGGCGGTCCTTGCCCTCGACGGCCGCGACCGTGCCGTACGCGCCGGAACCGGCGCCGTCCGTCAGGACGACGTCCTCGCCCACCCGCAGCCGCCGCACCGACACCGCGTGCCGCCCCTCGGGCCCGTCGAGGACGACCGTCCCGCCGGAGACGCGGTCGACCAGGAAGACGGGGGCGGTCATGACGCCACGCCCCGCAGCGCCAGGGACGCCACCGAGGCGTCCAGCTCCGCGGCGAGGACCTCCACCAGCCGCCCGGCGGGCAGCTCGCGCGCCATCCGGTGGCCCTGCCCCGCCCACAGCGCCATGCCCTGCGGGTCGCCCGCCTTGGCGGCGGCCTTGCGCAGCCCGCTCGTCAGATGGTGCACCTCGGGGTACGCGGCCGGGGCGTACGGACCGTGCTCGTGCATGAACCGGTTGACCAGGCCCCGGGCCGGGCGCCCCGAGAACGCCCGCGTCAGCTCGGTGCGGACGAACAGCGGGTTGGTCATGGCCTGCTTGTGCAGGGCGTGCGCGCCCGACTCGGGGCACACCAGGAACGCGGTGCCGAGCTGCGCGGCCTCGGCGCCCGCCGCGAGGACGGCGGCGATCTGGCTGCCGCGCATCAGGCCGCCCGCGGCGACGATCGGCAGCGGCACGGCCTCCTTCACCAGCGCGATCAGTGACAGCAGGCCCGTGCCGCACCCGCCGCTCTCCGGGTCGTCGCGGTGCGTGCCCTGGTGGCCGCCCGCCTCGACTCCCTGGACGCACACGGCGTCGGCACCCGCCCGCCGCGCGGCCTCGGCCTCCTCGGGCGACGTGACCGTCACGACGGTGACCGTTCCGGCGCGGGCGAACGCGGCGACCGTCTCGGGGGCTGGGCACCCGAAGGTGAACGACACCATCGGGACCGGGTCGTCCAGCAGGATGGCCAGCTTGGCCTCGTACCCGTCGTCGCGGCCCGCGTCGGGGTCGCCGAGCGGCGTCTCGTACCAGGTGGCCTCGCCGGCGAGCTGGTGCCGGTAGACGTCGACGGCCGACTGGTCGGCCTGCCCGGGCTGCGGCATGAACAGATTGACGCCGAAGGGCCGCGAGGTCAGCCCGCGGACCTGCTTGATCTCCTGGTACATGCCGTCGGCGGTCTTGTACCCGGCGGCCAGAAAGCCCAGCCCGCCGGCCTCGGACACGGCCGCGGCGAGCTGCGGACAGGAGGCGCCGCCCGCCATGGGCGCCTGCACGATCGGGTACCGGCAGAGATCGGTCAGTGCGGAGGACATGCACGCATGGTGTCACGCCCCCGCACCCGCACCGAACCCCGAGGGCTCACCGCCCGTTGAACGCGTCCTTGAGGCGGGAGAACAGCCCCTGCTGCCCCGGCTGGAACTGGCCGGTCGGCCGCTCCTCACCGCGCAGCTTCGCCAGCTCCCGCAGCAGCCTCTCCTGCTCCGGGTCCAGCTTCGAGGGGGTCTGCACCTCGACGTGCACGATGAGGTCACCGCGTCCGCCGCCCCGCAGGTGCGTGACGCCGCGCCCGTGCAGCGGGATCGACTGGCCCGACTGCGTGCCGGGACGGACGTCGACCTCCTCCAGCCCGTCCAGCGTCTCCAGCGGGCACTTGGTGCCCAGCGAGGCCGCCGTCATGGGGATGGTCACCGTGCAGTGCAGGTCGTCGCCGCGCCGCTGGAACACCGGGTGCGGCAGCTCGTGGATCTCGACGTACAGGTCGCCCGCCGGGCCGCCGCCCGGGCCGACCTCGCCCTCGCCGGCGAGCTGGATGCGGGTGCCGTTGTCCACACCGGCAGGGATCTTGACCGTGAGCGTACGGCGGGACCGGACCCGGCCGTCGCCCGCGCACTCCGGGCACGGGGTGGGCACCACGGTGCCGAAGCCCTGGCACTGCGGGCAGGGGCGGGACGTCATGACCTGGCCCAGGAAGGACCGGGTGACCTGGGACACCTCGCCCCGGCCGCGGCACATGTCGCACGTCTGGGCCGACGTACCGGGCGCGGCGCCCTCGCCGGAACAGGTCGTGCAGACCACGGCCGTGTCGACCTGGATGTCCTTGGTCGTGCCGAAGGCCGCCTCGTTGAGGTCGATCTCCAGACGGATCATCGCGTCCTGGCCGCGCCGCGTCCGCGACCGGGGCCCGCGCTGGGACGCCGTCCCGAAGAAGGCGTCCATGATGTCGGAGAAGTTCCCGAAGCCGCCGGCGCCGAAGCCGCCCGCGCCCGCACCGCCGCCGGAGGCGGACAGCGGGTCACCGCCGAGGTCGTAGACCTGCTTCTTCTGCGGGTCCGACAGCACCTCGTAAGCGGCGTTGATCTCCTTGAACCGCTCCTGCGTCTTCGGATCGGGGTTGACGTCCGGGTGCAGCTCGCGGGCGAGCCTCCGGAACGCCTTCTTGATCTCGTCCTGGGACGCGTCGCGGCGTACGCCGAGTACGGCGTAGTAGTCCGTGGCCACTTACGACTCCGCCAGGATCTGTCCGACGTAACGTGCCACTGCGCGTACCGCTCCCATCGTTCCGGGGTAGTCCATGCGGGTCGGTCCGACCACGCCGAGTTTGGCGACTGCCTCGTCGCCCGAACCGTAGCCGACCGCGACGACGGACGTGGAGTTGAGGCCCTCATGGGCGTTCTCGTGCCCGATACGTACGGTCATGGCCGAGTCCTTGGCCTCGCCGAGCAGCTTGAGGAGCACCACCTGCTCCTCCAGCGCCTCCAGCACCGGCCGGATCGTCAGGGGGAAGTCGTGCCCGAAGCGGGTGAGATTGGCGGTGCCGCCGATCATCAGCCGCTCCTCGGTCTCCTCCACCAGGGTCTCCAGCAGCGTGGCCAGCACCGTGGAGACGGTGCCCCGGT
This sequence comes from Streptomyces sp. NPDC045701, assembly GCF_056432045.1. Lineage (NCBI taxonomy): Bacteria > Bacillati > Actinomycetota > Actinomycetes > Kitasatosporales > Streptomycetaceae > Streptomyces > Streptomyces sp. NPDC045701. The sequence continues at coordinate 86,307 of NZ_JBWKJV010000002.1, forward strand.
CCTCCGCCTCGAAGGACTCGGGGAGGTCCTGGACCAGCTGCGGCACGTCCGTGAAGCGCCGCCCCACCACGCGGCTGTTCAGCCGCGCCCGCAGGTCGGCCACCGACGTCTCGCCGAACGGCGCGGGGCAGTCGACCATGCGCTGCTCCACGCGCCCGGTGTCGGTGATCAGGACGAGCATCAGCCGGGCGGGGGCCAGCGACAGCAGCTCCACGTGGCGCACGGTGGACCGGGTCAGGGACGGGTACTGCACGACCGCGACCTGCCGGGTCAGCTGCGCGAGCAGCCGCACCGTACGGCCGACGACGTCGTCGAGGTCGACCGCGCCGTCCAGGAAGTTCTGGATGGCGCGCCGCTCCGGCGACGACAGCGGCTTGACACCGGCGAGCCGGTCGACGAAGAGGCGGTAGCCCTTGTCGGTGGGGATGCGGCCGGCGCTGGTGTGGGGCTGGGCGATGAAGCCCTCGTCCTCCAGCACCGCCATGTCGTTGCGCACGGTGGCGGGCGAGACGCCGAGGTTGTGGCGCTCCGTGAGCGCCTTGGAGCCGACCGGCTCCTCGGTGCCCACGTAGTCCTGGACGATGGCGCGCAAGACCTCGAGTCTGCGTTCGCTGAGCACCGCGCGCACCTCCAGCTTGCCGTGGTTCCTCCTGCTTCGCTGGCACTCACCATGCCCGAGTGCCAACCTTCCCCCGGCAAGTGTACGGCGCCGGGGTACGCCCCTAGCAAGGGCGGCCGACCACGCTACCGCGCGACGACGCTGGTGGATGCCGATAGCGTCGCGGTATGGACGTCAGTTGGGAAGACTTCGGGTGGGAGCGTCTCGGTGACGGCGTGGGCCGCAGGAGGCTTCCGGTGTGGGACGCGACCACCGCGTTGGTGGTCGGCGAGGACGGCGCCCTCTTGTACGACACGGGCGCCACGCTCCGTGAGGGGGCCGAGATCCGGGCGCAGGCCCAGGCGCTCATGGGCGACCGGAGAGTGACGCACATCGCACTGAGCCACCCCCATTTCGATCACGTGCTCGGCACGGCCGCGTTCTCCGGCACGGAGGTGTACGGGGCGGTCGGCGTCGACACCGTGCTGGCCGGGGACCGGGACGGGCTGCGGGCGGACGCCGTACGGCACGGCGTGGCCGAGGCGGACGCCGTGGAGGCGACCGACGTCCTGGTCGCCCCGCACCACCTGGTGTGCGGCGAGTGGACGCTGGAGCTGGGCGGGCGGCAGGTGCTGCTGACCAACGTGGGCCCGGGCCACAGCGGCCACGACCTGGCCGTCCTGGTGCCGGGCTCCCGGAAGGTCGTCCTGTGCGGGGACCTGGTGGAGGAGTCGGGCGACCCCCAGGCCGGGCCGGACGCCGTCCCGTCGCGCTGGCCGGCCGCGCTGGACCGGCTGCTGGAACTGGGCGGCGAGGACGCGGTGTACGTCCCCGGGCACGGAGCCGTCGTCGACGCCGGCTTCGTACGCGCCCAGCGCGCGGAACTGGCCCGCCGCTTCGGGGTGTCGTAGCGTCTGGCGGATGCGCGCTTACGACCCTGACCTGACGCCCTCCTGGAAGCGTTCGGCCCCGGTGCCGGAGGTACCCGCCGAACCGGACCTGGTGGTCGAGGAGGTGAGCACCGGGTTCTGCGGGGCGGTGATCGGCTGTGAGGCGGGCACGGTGACCCTGGAGGACCGGTTCGGCAAGCACCGGGTGTTCCCGCTGGCGCCTCGCGGCTTCCTGCTGGAGGGGCGCCCGGTGACGCTGGTGCGCCCGGCGGCCGGCCCCGCGCGGCCGTCGCGGACCGCCTCGGGCTCGATCGCCGTACCGGGCGCACGCGCGCGTGTGGCCCGCGCGGGGCGCATCTACGTGGAGGGCCGGCACGACGCGGAGCTGGTGGAGCGGGTGTGGGGTGACGACCTGCGCGTCGAGGGCGTGGTGGTCGAGTACCTGGAGGGCGTCGACGACCTCCCGGCCGTCGTCCGGGAATTCGGGCCCGGCCCGGACGCCCGCCTGGGGGTGCTGGTGGACCACCTGGTCCCCGGCTCCAAGGAGTCCCGCATCGCCGCCTCCGTCACGGACGGGCACACCCTGGTGGTGGGGCACCCGTACATCGACATCTGGGAGGCCGTGAAGCCCTCCTCGGTGGGCATCCGGGCGTGGCCGGCCGTCCCGCGCGGCCAGGACTGGAAGACGGGCGTGTGCCGCGCCCTGGGGTGGCCGGAGAACACCGGCGCCGCCTGGCAGCACATCCTGTCGAAGGTCCACTCCTACAAGGACCTGGAATCCGAGCTGCTGGGCGCGGTGGAGCGGCTGATCGACCACGTGACGGTCGGCGAGGCGGCCGGGTGACGGCTGCCGCGCCCTCTCGCCGCCACCGGCGCGCCGGCCGCTCCCCGCCGCGGCGCCCCGGCCGCGCCCGTCGGACCTAGTCCACCAGGTCCCGCACCACCGCGTCGGCCAGCAGCCGGCCCCGCAGCGTCAGGACGGCCCGCCCCTCCGCGTAGGGACCGGGGTCCAGGAGCCCGTCACTCACCGCGCGCCCGGCGGCGGCCAGCCCCGCGGGCCTGAGCAGTGACAGCTCGCACCCCTCGCGCAGCCGCAGCTCCAGCAGCACCCGCTCCACCCGCCGGTCCTCCTCCGACAGCACCTCGCGCCCCGCGCCGGGCGACCGCCCCCCGGCCAGAGCGGCGGCGTACGCGCCGGGGTGCTTCACGTTCCACCAGCGCACGCCCCCGACGTGGCTGTGCGCGCCGGGTCCCGCGCCCCACCAGTCGGCGCCGCGCCAGTACAGCTCGTTGTGCAGGCACCGCCCCGCGTCCGAGGTGGCCCAGTTGGACACCTCGTACCAGGAGAAGCCCGCGCCGGACAGCACGTCCTCCGCGATCAGGTACCGGTCGGCGTCGACGTCGTCGTCCGTCATCGGCACCTCGCCGCGCCGGATGCGCCGCGCCAGCTGCGTGCCCTCCTCCACGATCAGGGCGTACGCGCTGACGTGGTCCGGACCCGCGCCGATCGCCGCGTCGAGCGAGGCCCGCCAGTCGTCGTCGCTCTCCCCCGGCGTGCCGTAGATGAGGTCCAGGTTGACGTGCTCGAACCCGGCCGCGCGCGCCTCCGCGACGCAGGCCTCCGGCCGCCCGGGGGTGTGCGTGCGGTCGAGCACCCTCAGGACGTGCTGCCGGGCGCTCTGCATCCCGAAGGAGATCCGGTTGAAGCCGCCTTCGCGCAGCTCGGCGAGGTACGCGGGGCCGACGGACTCCGGGTTCGCCTCGGTGGTGATCTCGGCGTCGTCCGCGAGGCCGAACTCGTCCCGGATCGCGCCCAGCATGCGCACCAGGTCGGCGGCGGCGAGCAGCGTGGGCGTGCCGCCGCCGACGAACACGGTCCGCACGGGGCGCGGGTCGTCGCCCAGCACCTTCCGCGCGAGCCGCACCTCGTCGGTCAGCGTGACCGCGTAGTTGTCGCGGGAGGCGAGGACACCGCCGGAGCCGCGCAGCTCGGTGGCGGTGTAGGTGTTGAAGTCGCAGTAGCCGCAGCGGGTCGCGCAGTACGGCACGTGCAGATAGAACCCGAGGGGTCGCTCACCGGCCCCGAGCAGGGCGGACGCGGGCAGCGCGCCGTCCTCGGGCATGGGCTCACCATCGGGCAGTACGGAAGGCATACCGCCCATTGTCCGTCACCGCCGCGCCTACCTGGCCTGGAGCACCAGCAGCGCGAGGTCGTCGCACACCGGCGTCTCGCCGAAGGCGTGGACCGCGTGCTTGATCCTTTCGGCGACCTCGTGCGCAGGCAGCCCGGCGCACCCGGCGAGGGCCTCGGCCAGGCCGTCCCCGTCGTCGAACATCCGGCCCGTGCGGGAGCGGCGCTCGGTGACGCCGTCCGTGACGCACAGGAGGGTGTCGCCGGGCGCGAGGTGGAAGGTGTGGCTCTCGTACCCGACGTCGTCGACGACGCCGAGCAGCACCTGGGGCACCGCGGCGGGCGTGACGGAGCCGTCCGGGCGCAGCAGCAGCGGCAGGGGGTGGCCGGCGGAGGCCAGGGTGCAGCGGGCCCCGCCGCCCTCCTCGGGGGCCAGCGGTACGAGCTCGCCGAACAGCAGCGACAGGAACCGCGCCTGGGGCTGGGCCGGGGGCTGCGGCCCGCCGGGCAGGTCACCGGCCGCGGCGACCATGGAGGCGGCGGCCTCGGCGGCCTCGGTGGCGTCGTCGAGGAGCAGCCGGTTCAGCCGGTCGAGGACCTGGCCCACCCGGTGGTCCTCACGGGCGAGCAGCCGCAGCCAGGGGCGGGCGAGGCCGGTGACGACGGCGGCCTCGGGGCCGCTGCCCTGGACGTCGCCGAGCATGAAGCACCAGCGGCGGACCCCGGGGCCGGCCTGGAACACGTCGTAGAAGTCGCCGCCCGCGAGGCCGTCGTCGCTGGGCTCGTACACCACCCGGCTCTCCACGCCCGGGATCTGCGCCACCTGGCTGGGCAGCAGCCCGCGCTGGAGGATCCGGCTGATGGTGACCTGCCGGGTGTAGCGGCGGGCCGCGCCGACGGCGAGGGCGACGCGGCGGGCGAAGTCCTCGACGAGGGTGGTGACCGGGTCGGGGATCCGGCCCCGGCCGCGCCGCCCGAGCATCAGCGTGCCGAGCGCGTGCCCGCCCACCACCAGCCGGTACGCGAGCGCGGTCCCGTCCGCCGCCGCCCGCGCCCCGCCGCCGTCCGCGCTCCCGTCGCACTCCCGGTGCGCGTCGCGCTCCTGGTCGCACTCCCGGTGCGCGTCGCCGGCGGTTCGCGCGGCGCCGTTCGCGCCGGGCGATGGCCAGGGGATCGGCACCGGGCGGGTGCTGGGCGGCTCCGGCATGCGCGGGGGTTCCTTCTCCAGCACCGTACGCAGCGTCTCCAGCGCCGACTCGTCGGCGTGCCACACGCGGGCGAGCCGCGGTCCGCCGCCTCCCGTGCCGTCGCCCTCCAGCCAGAAGGCGCACCAGTCGGCCAGCCGCGGCACCAGGAGCTGGCCGGCGAGCGCGACGACCAGGTCCTCGTCGAGCTGGCCGGCCAGCAGGTCGGACGCCTCGGCGAGGAACGACAGCGCTCCCTGGCCGGCCCACTCGTGGTCGTCGCGCACGACCCGGCGCGGGGCCGGGGCGAGGATCTCCGCGGCGCGCAACCCGCGCTGGACGGCCGGTTCGGCCCCGGGTACGGGGCAGGTGTCCCAGCCGTCGAGCGGGAGCCGGGCCCAGACCGTCTTGAGGCCGGGGCGGTAGGTGATGCCCCAGCACTCGGCGAGGGCGGTGACCAGCCGGAGCCCGCGACCGTACTCGTCGAGGCCGTCCTCGTCCTCCTGGTAGGCGTCGTGGCGGACCGTCCGCGCGGGGTGGTGGTCGGACACCTCCAGGACGAGGGCGGCGGGCCGGCCGTCGACGGGGTCCTCCAGGCGGAAGAGGAGCTCGACCGTGGTGCCGGCGTGGACGACCGCGTTGGTGACGAGTTCGCCGACGACCAGGACGGCGTCGTGGGCGACCCGGTCGGTGATCGCCGCGGCGGCGGGCAGCGCCAGGCCGGTCCAGTCGGCGAGCGCGGCGCGGACGAAGCGGCGGGCGGCGGACGGCGCGAGGGGGTTGCCCGGCAGGCTGGTGCGCGTGACGGACTGGCCCGGCGGCGGGTGGTGGGGCGGCAGCGCCAACTCACCCGTCGTCGCGCGCTGTGTCGGAAAGGACGCCACGTGCGGCTCCTCGTCGGCTCCTGGGTCGGCTCGTGGTCGGACACCGACAGGGTGACAGATCGAGCACGTGCATAAGCGCCGAGTCATCGAACTCGCCCGCGCGAACGGGGCCGCACCTGCCCGGCGCGGCCCCGTCGTGACGTTCCGGGGGTCAGTCCTCCCTGGTCCCGGCGTACATCTCGTCGATCAGGTGCTTGTACTCGCGCTCCACCACGGGGCGCTTGAGCTTGAGGCTGGGCGTCAGTTCGCCGTGCTCGATGTCGAGGTCGCGCGGCAGGAGCCGGAACCGCTTGATGGTCTGCCAGCGCTGGAGGCCCTCGTTCAGCCGGTCGACGTAGCCCTGGACGAGCCGGTCGGCCTCGGGGGTGGCGACGACCTCGGCGTAGGACTTGCCGCCCAGGCCGTGCTCCTCCGCCCAGCCGAGGATCGCGGCCTCGTCGAGGGCGATGAGCGCGGTGCAGTAGTTCCGGTCGGCGCCGTGGACGAGGATGTTGGAGACGTAGGGGCAGACGGCCTTGAACTGTCCCTCGACCTCGGCGGGCGCGATGTACTTGCCGCCGGATGTCTTGATCAGGTCCTTCTTGCGGTCGGTGATGCGGAGGTAGCCGTCGACCGACAGCTCGCCGATGTCGCCGGTGTGGAACCAGCCGTCCGACTCCAGGACCTCGGCGGTCTTCTCCGGCAGCCCGTGGTAGCCCTCCATGATGCCGGGGCCGCGCAGCAGGATCTCCCCGTCGTCGGCGATCCGCACCTCGGTGCCGGGCAGCGGCTTGCCGACGGTCCCGGTGCGGTAGGCCTCGCCCGGGTTGACGAAGGACGCGGCGCTGGACTCGGTGAGGCCGTAGCCCTCCAGGATGTGGATGCCGGCGCCGGAGAAGAAGTAGCCGATGTCGGGGGCGAGGGCCGCCGACCCGGAGACGGCGGCGCGCAGCCGGCCGCCGAAGGCGTCGCGGAGCTTGGAGTAGACGAGGGCGTCGGCGATCTTGTGCTTGGCGTTCAGGCCGAAGGGGACACCCGCGTTGCCGGTGCGGCGGAAGTTGTCCTGGCTCGCCTTGGCGTACTCGCGGGCGACCTCGGCGGCCCACTTGAAGATCTTGTATTTGGCGCCGCCCCCGGCGCGGGCCTTGGCGGCGACGCCGTTGTACACCTTCTCGAAGATGCGCGGCACGGCGGCCATGTACGTCGGCTGGACGACCGGCAGGTTCTCGATGATCTTGTCCACGCGGCCGTCGACGGCCGTGACGTGCCCGACCTCGATCTGCCCGGAGGTCAGCACCTTGCCGAAGACGTGCGCGAGGGGCAGCCAGAGGTACTGGACGTCGTCCCCGGTGACCAGGCCGGTCGCGGCGATGGCCTTGGCCATGTAGGACCAGTTGTCGTGCGGCAGCCGGACGCCCTTGGGGCGGCCGGTGGTGCCGGAGGTGTAGATGAGGGTGGCGAGCTGGTCGGGGGTGATGGCGGAGACCCGGTCCTTGACGGCGTCGGGGTTCTTCTCCAGGTACGCGCGGCCGCGCTCCTCCAGCTCGGCGAGGGAGAGGACCCAGCCCTCGGGGTCACCGGCGTCCGCCTCGGCGCCGGCCGGGTCGATGACCACGACATGGGCGAGGTGGGGCAGGTCGGGGCGGCGCTCGCGGGCCTTGGCGAGCTGGGCGGCGTCCTCGGCGATCAGGACGCGGCTGTCGGAGTCGGCCAGGATGTACCCGGACTCCTCGGCGTTGGTCTGGGGGTAGACGGTGGTGGTCGCGGCGCCGGCGCACATCACGCCGAGGTCGGCGAGGATCCACTCGACGCGGGTGGCGGACGCGAGGGCGACCCGCTCCTCGGGCCGTACGCCCAGGTCGATGAGGCCGGCGGCGATGGCGTAGACGCGCTCCGCGGCCTGTCCCCAGCTGAGGGACTTCCATTCGTCGGGGCCCTGGCCGGGGCTCGCCGGGACCGGGTAGCGGTAGGCCTCCGCGTCGGGCGTCTTCGCCACACGCTCCAGGAAGAGGTTCGCCACGGAGGGCGGGCGGGTCTCGATCAGGGTCTGGGTGTCGCTCACGACGTCCTCCGGGCGGCTTGCGGCTGGGCTGCACGACGGGGTGGTTGTTTAACTGGCGAGTAACCCTCGGGCGGGATCAGGTTAGAGCGCCGTGCTCCGCCATGTAAGGGGCTGCGCCCCGGTGCTTCATACCCGGTTCATAACGACTGGGGCGCCGCTCGGCACGTGCCGGGCGCGTCGTGGCCGCGTGGTGGACACGTGGTGGACACGGCACGATCACGGTGCGGGCACGGCCTGGGCACACCCTCGGGTACGCAAAAGCGCCCGTCCGTGAACCGAACGGGCGCCATGCGGGCACTACTGCTTCCGGTTGCCGCGCGTCGCGGCCCGGTCCCTACTTCTTGGACTTGCCGCCCGCGGCGTCGTCGCTGGAGAGCACCGCGATGAAGGCTTCCTGCGGAACCTCCACGGAACCCACCATCTTCATCCGCTTCTTGCCCTCCTTCTGCTTCTCCAGCAGCTTCCGCTTACGGGAGATGTCACCGCCGTAGCACTTGGCGAGGACGTCCTTGCGGATGGCGCGGATGGTCTCGCGGGCGATGACGCGCGAACCGATGGCCGCCTGGATCGGCACCTCGAAGGCCTGGCGCGGGATGAGCTCGCGCAGCTTGGCGACGAGCCGCACGCCGTACGCGTACGCCGCGTCCTTGTGCGTGATCGCGGAGAACGCGTCGACCTTGTCGCCGTGCAGCAGGATGTCGACCTTGACGAGGCTGGACGCCTGCTCGCCGGTGGGCTCGTAGTCGAGGGAGGCGTAGCCGCGGGTCTTGGACTTCAGCTGGTCGAAGAAGTCGAAGACGATCTCGGCGAGGGGAAGGGTGTAGCGGATCTCCACCCGGTCCTCGGAGAGGTAGTCCATGCCGAGGAGGGTGCCCCGGCGGGTCTGGCACAGCTCCATGATCGAGCCGATGAACTCGCTGGGGGCGAGGATCGTGGCGCGTACGACCGGCTCGTACACCTCGCTGATCTTGCCCTCGGGGAACTCGCTCGGGTTGGTGACCGTGTGCTCGGTGCCGTCCTCCATGAGGACGCGGTAGACCACGTTGGGGGCGGTGGCGATCAGGTCGAGCCCGAACTCGCGTTCCAGCCGCTCGCGGATCACATCGAGGTGCAGCAGGCCCAGGAAGCCCACGCGGAAGCCGAAGCCGAGCGCGGCGGAGGTCTCCGGCTCGTAGACGAGCGCGGCGTCGTTGAGCTGGAGCTTGTCGAGGGCGTCGCGCAGCTCGGGGTAGTCGGAGCCGTCCAGCGGGTAGAGGCCGGAGAACACCATGGGCTTGGGGTCCTTGTACCCGCCCAGGGCCTCGGTGGCGCCCTTGTGCAGGGTGGTGATGGTGTCACCGACCTTGGACTGCCGGACGTCCTTCACACCGGTGATCAGGTACCCGACCTCGCCCACGCCGAGCCCGTCCGCCGGGAGCATCTCGGGCGAGTTGGTGCCGATCTCCAGCAGCTCGTGGGTAGCGCCGGTGGACATCATGCGGATGCGCTCGCGCTTGTTGAGCTGCCCGTCGATGACACGCACGTAGGTGACGACACCGCGGTACGAGTCGTAGACCGAGTCGAAGATCATCGCGCGGGCGGGCGCGTCGGCGACGCCCACCGGCGCCGGAACGTCCTTGACCACCCGGTTGAGCAGCGCCTCGACGCCGATACCGGTCTTGGCGGACACCCGCAGTACGTCGTCGGGGTCGCAGCCGACCAGGTTGGCCAGCTCCTCGGCGAACTTCTCCGGCTGGGCGGCCGGCAGGTCGATCTTGTTGAGCACGGGGACGATGGTGAGGTCGTTCTCCATCGCCAGGTAGAGGTTGGCGAGGGTCTGCGCCTCGATGCCCTGGGCGGCGTCGACGAGCAGGATGGTGCCCTCGCACGCGGCCAGGGACCGCGACACCTCGTAGGTGAAGTCGACGTGACCAGGGGTGTCGATCATGTTGAGGATGTGAGTGCTGCCCTGGCCGGGCCCCTCGGTGGGGGCCCACGGCAGACGCACCGCCTGGGACTTGATCGTGATGCCGCGCTCGCGCTCGATGTCCATGCGGTCGAGGTACTGAGCGCGCATCTGCCGCTGCTCGACCACACCGGTCAGCTGGAGCATCCGGTCGGCAAGGGTGGACTTGCCGTGGTCGATGTGCGCGATGATGCAGAAATTGCGGATCAGCGCCGGGGCGGTACGGCTCGGCTCGGGCACGTGGATGGGGGTCGCGGGCACGCAGGGTCCTGATTCTCGAGACGCCGGGCGTCTCTGCTCGGGTCGACGGCGGATCGATACGTAGGTTCCATGGTCCCACGGACCGGGACGGGCGCTCGGTTTGGGCCGCTCGGAGGGCGACTGGTAGCCTGGGCAGCTGTGTCTCGTGGCCCTCTCAGCGACGTGGCACACATCAGAGAAATCCTTACGAACCTGAAAAGGCTCATTCGTGGCGAACATCAAGTCCCAGATCAAGCGGAACAAGACCAACGAGAAGGCGCGCCTGCGCAACAAGGCCGTCAAGTCGTCGCTCAAGACCGCGATCCGCAAGGCCCGTGAGGCCGCTGCCGCGGGTGACGTCGAGAAGGCCACCGTGGCCGCTCGCGCCGCCTCCCGCGCGCTCGACAAGGCTGTCTCGAAGGGTGTCATCCACAAGAACGCCGCCGCCAACAAGAAGTCGGCGCTGGCCACCAAGGTTGCCTCCCTCCAGGGCTGAGCTGCTCTCGATTTGATCGCCGGGACGGATCCAGCGGGCCCTCTCATCCGCTCCTGACCGGCACCCCGAGCTCGTACGCGGCCTGCGTTCGCCACGCGGGTACGAGCTCACATACGCATGACCCGAAGGCCCCGTCGCCCGTTCTTCCCCAGAACACGGCACCGGGGCCTTCGCCATGCCCCCGCTTCCCACCGGCCAGGACCGGCCGACGGGCGGGCGGCCGTAACGGCGGCGCCGGGGCACGCGGCCCTGGGAACGGCACCCGCGCCCGGCTCCCGTAGCCCGTACCCCCGGGGCGTCCGGTCAGCGGCGGGAGCGGGCCGCGCGGGCGATGGTGACGACCGCCTTCTCCAGGGCGTACGCGGGGTCGTCGCCGCCACCCTTGACCCCCGCGTCCGCCTCGGCGATCGCGCGCAACGCGACGGCCACGCCGTCCGGCGTCCAGCCGCGCATCTGCTGCCGCACGCGGTCGATCTTCCACGGCGGCATGCCGAGCTCGCGGGCCAGGTCCGCCGGACGCCCGCCCCGCGCCGACGACAGCTTGCCGATCGCCCGCACGCCCTGCGCCAGCGCGCTGGTGATCAGCACGGGCGCGACACCGGTCGACAGCGACCAGCGCAGCGCCTCCAGCGCCTCGGCCGCCCGCCCCTCCACCGCCCGGTCGGCGACGTTGAAGCTGGAGGCCTCCGCACGACCCGTGTAGTACCGGCCGACGACCGCCTCGTCGATGGTGCCCTCCACGTCCGCGACGAGCTGCGACACCGCGGACGCGAGCTCCCGCAGATCGCTGCCGACCGCGTCGACGAGCGCCTGGCACGCCTCCGGCGTCGCGGACCGCCCGAGCGCCCGGAACTCACCGCGCACGAACGTCAGACGCTCCGCCGGCTTGGTGGTCTTCGGGCACGCGACCTCCCGCGCCCCCGCCTTCCGCGCCGCGTCCAGCAGGCCCTTGCCCTTGGCGCCGCCGGCGTGGAGCAGGACGACGCTGATGTCCTCCACGGGCGAGCCGAGGTACGCCTTGATGTCCTTGATCGTGTCGGCGGAGAGGTCGTGCGCGTTCCGCACGACCAGCACCTTGCGCTCGGCGAAGAGCGAGGGGCTCGTCAGCTCGGCGAGCGTGCCGGGCTGGAGCTGGTCGGGCGTGAGGTCACGGACGTCCGTGTCGGCGTCGGCCGCGCGGGCGGCCGCCACCACCTGCTGCACCGCGCGGTCGAGGAGGAGGTCCTCCTGCCCCACGGCGAGGGTGACGGGCGCGAGGACGTCGTCGGTCTGGTTCTTTCTGGTGGCCATCGCGAACCAGCATCGCACGGCCCACCGACAGCGCGGACCCGCCCGGACCCCTCCCTACGGCTCCTCCCGCCAGCCGTCCCACCCGGCCGCGAACTCGTCCAGCTCGGCCGCCACGAGCCGGCCGTCCGGGTCCTCGACCACCACCAGCCACTGGGCGTCCTCGGCGTCGTCCTCGCCGGCCAGGGCGTCCCGCACCAGCTGAGGTTCCTCCGTGATCCCGCAACGCTCCCCGAGCTCCTCGGCGGCTTCCTCGGCCGCGTCCCGGTCGGGCAGCACCAGTACATGTCTCACATCGCTCACGCACCCATTGTTCCCGCGCCCCACTACGGTTCCGGCCCCGGCCCCCGTGCCTCCGACGTGGTGGCGCGCAGCTCCCTCCCCCTTCCCGTCACGGCGATCGCGCCATGCCTGTCGGTGCTCAGCACCACCGCTCCCCCGGCCCGCAGGGCGCCGACCGTGCGCGGTGACGGATGGCCGTACGGGTTGTCCCGCCCGGCCGACACCAGGGCGAGCCGTGGCCGGACCCTGCCCAACAGGCCCGCGTCCTGGTGGGCCGAGCCGTGGTGGGCGACCTTCAGGACGTCGACCGGCGGCAGGTCCGGGTGGGCCCGCAACAGGCCCTGCTGGGCCGGCGGCTCCAGGTCGCCGAGGAGCAGCAGGGTCGTCGCGGGTGTGCCGTCGCCGACGCGGACGAGGAGCGCGACGCTGGCGTCGTTGGGCCCTTCCGGCACCGGGCCGGTGACGGCGGCGCCCGGCCACAGCACCCTCCAGTCGAGCGGCCCGACCCGGCGGCGTTCACCGGCTCCGGCCCGGACGACCGGCACGCCCGCCCCGGCTGCGGTCCTCCGCACGAATGCCGCCTGGTCCGGCGGATCCTGGAGGCCCGTGGTCTGGATCGCCCCGACCTCCCGGCCCCGCAGGACGCCGGGGAGGCCCGCGACGTGGTCGGCGTGGAAGTGGGTGAGCACCACGAGCGGCACCCGGCTGACGCCGAGCGAGCGCAGGCACCGGTCCACCGGGGCCGGATCGGGGCCGGCGTCCACCACCACGGCCGCGCCGCCACCCGCTGCCAGCACCGTCGCGTCCCCTTGGCCGACGTCGCACATGGCGAACACCCAGCCGGTCGGCGGCCACCCGGTGACCAGCCTGGTGAGCGGCGGCGGCCGCACCACGGCGAGTACCAGCAGTACCGTGCACGCTCCCGCCAGCCACGCCCGGTGCCGCGCCCGGCGGGCCCACAGGACCAGCAGCCCGGTGACGGCGGCGAGCAGCAGGCCGCCGGGCCAGCCGCCGGGCCACCGGGTCTCCGCCCCGGGCAGCGCGGCGCCCGTGCGGGCGACGGTCGCGATCCACCCGGCCGGCCACCCCGCGCAGGCGGCGAACAGCCCGGCCACCGGCGGCGCGACCGGCGCCGCGGCCAGCGCGGCGAACCCGAGCACGGTCGCCGGGGCCACCGCGAGCTCGGCCACCAGGTTGCACGGGATCGCCACCAGGCTGATCCGCGCGGCGAACACGGCCACCACCGGGGCGCACACCGCCTGGGCCGCGGCCGTCGCCGCCAGCGCCTCCGCGATCCGCGGCGGCACCCGGCGCCTGCGCAGCGAGGCGCTCCAGCCCGGGGCGACGGTGAGGAGCGCCCCGGTGGCCAGCACCGACAGCAGGAAGCCGTAGCTCCGCGCCAGCCACGGGTCGTACAGCACCAGCAGCAGCACGGCGGCGGCGAGCGCGGGGATCAGTGATCTGCGGCGCCCGGTGCCGATGGCCAGCAGGGTGATCAGGCCGCAGGCGGCGGCGCGCAGCACGCTCGGGTCGGGCCGGCAGACCAGGACGAAGGCGAGGGTCAGCGCCCCGCCGAGCATCGCGGTGCCCCGGAGCGGGATCCCCAACCGGGGTGCGAGGCCGCCGCGTTCCGCTCTGAGCGCGCTGCCGGGCGGGCCGATGAGCAGCAACAGGACGATCGTGAGGTTGCTTCCGGAGACGGCCAGAAGGTGCGTGAGGTCGGTCGCCCGGAACGCGTCGTGCAGGTCGGACGGGATACGTGAGGTGTCCCCGACGACCAGCCCCGGCAGCAGGGCCCGCGCGTCCGGCGGCAATCCGTCGGTGGCGGCGCGCAGCCCGGCGCGCAGTTTCCCCGCCGCGCGCTGGAGCGCGGTGGGCGGCCCGGTGATCCTGGGCGGGCCCGGGTCCGCCCGCAGGACGGCGGCGAACGGCTCGCCCGCCCGGTGCGGCGGCGCGACCCGCCCCGCCAGCCTCAGCCGGGTCGAGGGCAGCAGCCGCCGCCAGTCCCCGCCGCCGGCCGGGACGATCACCAGGACGGGCGTGCGGACCTTGGTGACCGCGCCGTCGATGGCCCTCACTCGCGTCACCTCGGCGTCCAGCAGGACGGAGGCGCGAGGGGCCCTCGGGCCCCGGACCTGCACGCGGCCGAGGCGGGGATCCGATGTGACCGTCGCCTCGACGGTGACCCGTGCGTGCCGCTCCGCCAGGCCGGGCAACGGTCCCCGCCCGAGGTCGGCGCCGTGCAGTCCCGCGGACGCCGCACCCGCCGCGGCGCAGAGCAACACGGCGGCACAGGCCGTACCGTTGCCCCTCCAGTGGCCCTTGGCGCGCCCGAGCAGCAGCACACCGGCCACGGCGCAGACCGCCACGCCCACCGCCGTCCACCCACCGGGCGCGCCCAGCGCGAGGGCGGCCGCTCCCCACGCCGCCAGGGCGGGTGCCACGAGCCGCACGTCGACCGGGGCTTCCTGACGCGGGTCGGCGACACCCAGTGGCGTACCCGACGCGGCGTGAACCGCCTGGCGGGTCACGGCTGTACGAGGGGCTGGAGGTCCGCGAACCGGCGCTCGCCGATCCCGTTGACCTCGCGGAGCTCGTCGACCGACCGGAATCCCCCATGGCTGGTGCGGTAGTCGACGATGTGCTGGGCCAGCACGGGGCCGACGCCCGGCAGCGTGTCGAGCTGCTCCACGGTGGCGCTGTTGAGGCTCACCGGTCCCGCGCCGCCCCCGGGCCCGGCCGCCCCGGGCCCCTGCCCCGCCGGTGGCGCGGCTGCGCCCACCACGACGTGCTCGCCGTCCGTGAGCACACGTGCCCGGTTCAGCCCCGTGAGGTCGGTACCCGGCCTGACCCCGCCCGCCGCGCGCAGGGCGTCGGCGACCCGCGATCCGGCGGGCAGTCGCAGTACGCCCGGCCGCCGCACCTTGCCGCTCACGTCGACGACGACGGGCGGCGCCCCTGCCGGTGGCCGGCGGGTCGCATTCCCCGGCGCCGACGGCGCGGCCCCCGTGACCAGTTCGGGAGCCCGGACGGGCTCCGGGCGGCCCACCCAGAAGTAACGGCCGGCGACCACGGCGGCCACGACCAGGACCACGGCGAGCGCGGCGACCGTACGGGCTTCCATCCCGCACCGCGCCTGCACCCACAGCGGCACCCGCTCCCGCAGCGCCTGCCGCCACCGCTGCCACCGCCCCGGCATCCGCTCCCCCGCCGGATCCCGCTCCGGGGCCGGAGCAGCGGCCTCTCCGGACGGTCCCGGCGTCCCGGTCCCGGCCCGGCCGCGGGTCGCCACGCGCCTCCGCCCCACGAGCCCCGCCGCCCCCGCCCCGGCCGGCCCGGGGGACGGCGTCACCGGAGAAACGCCGACAGCCGCCGGCGACACGGGTGCGGTCCCGCCGGCCGCACGCGGCACAGGCCAGGCACCGACCCGGCCCGGCACGGACGAGTCGCCGCCGGCGGCCGACCGCGCCGGGGCGGAGACGGCGGCCGACCGCGCCGGGGCGGAGACGGCGGCCGGGGGTGGCGCGGCGGAGACGCCAGCCGGGGGTGGCGGATGTGTCGCGGACGCGCCCGCCCCTGCGAAGAGCGCGTCCGCGCGGCGGCGTGCCACCGCTGCGGCCCGCGCCCCGGTGCGTCCGCGCAGCCGGTGCCGGGCGGGAGACCGGCGGCTTCGCGAGCGGCCGTCCGAGCCGGGCACCCGGCCGGGACCACTCACGGACCGTACTCGAAGCGAGGTTGATGTCACGGAGTGTGTTGGCGATTCCATGCCTCAGCACGGTAGACACCTTCGCCCCGGCCCGTCGGAACGCGGCAAAATCCGTGGACAACCCGGCAGTTGTGGAAAACCCACCCACCCGTCCGTGTGAACCGGTCGGTCACCGCGAGGAGACGACGACCCCCAGCAGCCCCGGCCCGGTGTGCGCGCCGATGACCGCGCCGACCTCGCTGACGTGGAGCTCGGCCAGGCCGGGGACGCGGGCGCGCAGCCGGTCGGCGAGGGCGCCGGCCCGGTCGGGTGCCGCGAGGTGGTGCACCGCGATGTCCACCGGGCTCGCGCCCGCCCGCTCGGCGGCGATCTCCTCCAGCCGGGCGATCGCCTTCGACGCGGTGCGCACCTTCTCGCGCAGCTCGATCCGCCCGCCGTCCAGCTCCAGCAGCGGCTTCACCGCGAGCGCGGAGCCCAGCAGCGCCTGGGCGGCGCCGATGCGGCCTCCCCGGCGCAGGTACTCGAGCGTGTCGACGTAGAAGTACGCGGCGGTCCCGGCGGCCCGCTTCTCCGCGGCGGCGACCACTTCGTCCGGTGTGCCTCCGGCTTCCGCCGCCTCGGCGGCGGTCAGCGCGCAGAAGCCCAGCGCCATGGCGACCATGCCGGTGTCGACGACCCGCACCGGCACCGCTGCCTCCTTGGCGGCCAGCAGGGCGGCGTCGTACGTACCGGAGAACTCGGCCGACAGGTGCAGCGAGACGATCGCGGTGGCGCCGTTCTCGGCCGCCGTCCGGTAGGTCTCGGCGAAGACCTCGGGGCTGGGCCGCGACGTGGTCACGGAGCGCCGCTTCTGGAGCGCGAGGGCGAGCGAGCGGGCCGAGATCTCGGTGCCCTCCTCAAGGGCCTGGTCGCCGAGGACGACGGTCAGCGGCACCGCGGTGATACCGTGCCGCTCCATCGTCTGCGGCGGCAGGTAGGCCGTTGAATCGGTGACGATCGCGACATGGCGGGACATGACCGGGAGGGTACCCCGGCTGGGGCGCCGTACGGCAGCCCGCCCCCGGCCCCTGATCGGATCCGATCAGTTCGTGGTCTCGGGACGCGCCGACTTCTGCCAGGAGTAGTGCGGCTGTTGCCGGGGGTCCTTCGCCGTGATCGACCTGGGCGCGTCCGTGCCGGACGCGCCGTGGCCCGGGTCCGCGTCTTCCGCGGAACGCGCCTCCGGGTTCGTTCCCGCGTGGCCTGTCCGGTCTGCGGACGACCCGGCCGGCTCCGGGGCCCGGCCCGCCGGTGCCTCGTCCATCCAGGCGAGGTCGTCCTGCTCGCGCCCGGCCCAGTGACGCAGTGCTCCGGCCTCCACGTCGATCTGCGCGCTCAGCGACGCCAGGTCGTCGTCCGCGAACTTCCGGGCCCGGTCGCGGGCCGCCCACCGCAGCGACTCCGCCGAGTGGGTGATCCGCTCCGTGCGCTCGCGCAGCTCGTCGAGCTGGGCGGCGACCCCGGCCCGGTCGGGGTCCCGCTCCAGGCGCTTGAGGTCGGCGTCCAGTTCGTGCCCGTGGGCACTGAGCCGGCGGAACAGTTCCAGGGACTCCTGGAGCGAGGCGTCCTCCGCCGCGCCCGCCTCCAGCGCGTCCTGGGTGGCCCGCATGGAGGTCCGCAGCGACAGCCGCAGGTGCGCCAGCTGTGCCTTCACGCCGCCGGTTCCGTAGCTCTTGGCGCGCAGCGTGGTGTCCTCGACGGTTCGCCTCGCCTGGGTGATGGTGCGGTCCACCCCGCGCTTGGCGGCCTGGACCGCCTTCACGGTCACGTACACCCCCAGAGCGACGAAGGCGACGAAGAGCAGCGCCAGGATCGCGATCGCTTCTGCCATGAAGTCCCCTTGGTGTCGCCGGGTACCGCACCGGACGCGGCGGCCGTCGTTCCTCCACGGTAAACGGAGCGGGCAGGCCGAGGGTTCCATCGGAACCCCCAACCTGCCCGTAGGGGAAAACACCTAGGCGCCGTGCGTCACACCCGGGCGCCGTGCGTCCCCCGCGTCACGCCGTGCGGATCACGCCGGAACGATGTTCACCAGCTTCGGCGCCCGCACGATGACCTTGCGGATGCCCGCCCCGCCCAGCGCCGCGACCACACCGGCGTCGGTCAGGGCCAGCGCCTCCAGGTCCGCGTCCGTGATGGACGGGGAGACCTCCAGGCGCGCCTTGACCTTGCCCTTGATCTGCACGACGCAGGTCACGGTCTCGTCGACGACGTACGCCGGGTCGGCGACCGGGAAGTCCTGGTGGACGACGGACTCGGTGTGTCCCAGCTTGCGCCACAGCTCCTCGGCGATGTGCGGGGCCAGGGGCGCGACCAGCAGCACCAGCCGCTCGGCGACCGACCTCGACACCGGGGCGCCGGTCTTGGTCAGGTAGTTGTTCAGCTCGGTGACCTTGGCGATCGCCGTGTTGAACCGCATCGCCGCCATGTCCTGGGACACACCGTCGATCGCCTTGTGCAGGGCGCGCAGCGTGTCCTCGTCGGGCTCGGTGTCCACCACGGTGGCCTCACCGGTCGACTCGTCGACGATGTTGCGCCACAGCCGCTGCAGCAGCCGGTACTGGCCCACCACCGCGCGCGTGTCCCAGGGCCGGGAGACGTCCAGCGGGCCCATGGCCATCTCGTACAGGCGCAGGGTGTCCGCGCCGTACTCGGCGCAGATCTCGTCCGGGGTCACGGCGTTCTTCAGGGACTTGCCCATCTTGCCCAGGACGCGGCTGACCTTCTCGCCCTGGTACCAGAAGGCTCCGTCCCGCTCCTCGACCTCGGCGGCCGGTACGGCGATGCCCCGCGCGTCCCGGTAGACGAAGGCCTGGATCATGCCCTGGTTGTACAGCTTGTGGAACGGCTCCGCCGAGGAGACGTGCCCCAGGTCGTACAGGACCTTGGACCAGAAGCGCGCGTACAGCAGGTGCAGGACGGCGTGCTCGGCGCCGCCGACGTACAGGTCGACACCGCCGTGCGGCTGACCCTCGCGCGGGCCCATCCAGTACCGCTCGACGGCGGGGCCGACCAGCGCGGTGTCGTTGTGCGGGTCCAGGTAGCGCAGCTCGTACCAGCAGGAACCGGCCCAGTTGGGCATGGTGTTGGTCTCGCGGCGGTACTTCTTGGGGCCGTCGCCCAGGTCCAGGGTGACGTTGACCCAGTCCTCGTTGCGCGACAGCGGCGTCTCGGGCTGGGTGTCGGCGTCGTCCGGGTCGAAGGTGCGGGGCGAGTAGTCCTCGACCTCGGGCAGCTCCAGCGGCAGCATCGACTCGGGCAGCGCGTGGGCGATGCCGTCCTCGTCGTAGACGATCGGGAAGGGCTCGCCCCAGTAGCGCTGCCGGCTGAACAGCCAGTCACGCAGCCGGAAGTTGACGGTACCCTCGCCGATGCCCCGGGCGGCCAGCCAGTCGGTGATCCGCGCCTTGGCCTCGACGACGCCCAGGCCGTCCAGCGAGATCTCGTCGTTCGACGAGTTGACGATCCTCGCGTCGTAGGAGTCGAACGCCTCGTCCCACGCCGAGGGGTCCGTGCCCCGGTCGTCCGAGGGCTCGACGACGCAGCGCATCGGCAGTTCGAAGGCGCGCGCGAAGGCGAAGTCCCGGCTGTCGTGCGCGGGGACGGCCATGATGGCGCCGGTGCCGTAGCCCATCAGGACGTAGTCCGCGATGAAGACCGGCACGCGGTCGCCGCTGACCGGGTTGACCGCGTAGGCGCCGGTGAAGACACCGGTCTTGTCCTTGGCCTCGGCCTGGCGCTCGACGTCGGACTTGGACGCGGCCTGCTTGCGGTACGCGTCGACGGCCTCGGCCGGGGTGGCGTGCCCGCCCGTCCAGACGTCGTGCGTGCCCTCGGGCCACGCCGCCGGGACGATCTTCTCGACCAGCTCGTGCTCGGGCGCCAGCACCATGTAGGTGGCCCCGAACAGGGTGTCCTGGCGGGTGGTGAAGACGGTGATGGCGTCGTCACCGACGGCGAAGTCGACGCGGGCGCCCTCGGAGCGGCCGATCCAGTTGCGCTGCTGCAGCTTGATGGCCTCGGGCCAGTCCAGCGCGTCCAGGTCGTCCAGCAGCCGGTCCGCGTAGGCGGTGATGCGCATGTTCCACTGGCGCAGCTTCGCCTTGAAGACGGGGAAGTTGCCGCGCTCGGAGCGGCCGTCGGCGGTGACCTCCTCGTTGGCCAGGACGGTGCCCAGGCCGGGGCACCAGTTGACCGGTGCGTCCGAGGCGTACGCCAGGCGGTACTCACTCAGGACGTCCGCGCGCTCGGTGGCGGACAGCTCGCTCCACGCGCGCGTGGTGCCGGGTACCGGGCGCTCACCGCTTTCGAACTGCGCGACCAGGTCGGCGATGGGGCGGGCCTTCCGCGCCTCGTCGTCGTACCAGGAGTCGAAGATCTGGAGGAAGATCCACTGGGTCCACTTGTAGTAGTCCGGGTCGATCGTGGCGAACGACCGGCGCTTGTCGTGACCCAGGCCCAGCCGGCGCAGCTGGACCTTCATGTTCTCGATGTTCGCCTCGGTCGACACGCGCGGGTGCGTGCCGGTCTGGACGGCGTACTGCTCGGCGGGCAGGCCGAAGGCGTCGAAGCCCAGCGTGTGCAGGACGTTGTGCCCGGTCATGCGCTGGTGACGGGCGAAGACGTCGGTGGCGATGTAGCCCAGGGGGTGGCCGACGTGGAGGCCGGCGCCCGAGGGATAGGGGAACATGTCCATGATGAACTTCTTGGGCCGCGCGACCACGTCCGGGTCGCCTGCCAGGTCGCCGCTCGGGTTGGGCGCCTCGTAGGTGCCCTCGGCGTCCCAGAAGTCCTGCCAGCGTGCCTCGATGTCGGCGGCCATGGCCGCCGTGTAACGATGCGGGGCTGCTGCCTCGACAGCAGCCGAATTCATCTCGCTCATGATCCTTAAAGCTCCATCGATCGTCTCTGCCCGCTGCCGCTCCGTGACGCGGCGAAATGAAAAAACCCCTCGCACAGGAGGGGACGCCGCGCCGATTCCGGCCGGATGGTGGATCCGCCGGGACTGATCAGCGCGGCTCGCTAAGCAGAAGGCGTACGGCACGCATGGCGTCAGGGTACCGCAGGGCCCCTCCGGGCCGCATCGAGGCCCACGGGCCGGTCAGGGCACCGGAGAGCGCTGCGGGCCTCAGCATTACTCCGCGTATCGCCCTTATCCAGGGCAACCCCAAAGTCAGTTGCCGGCCGTTCCGAACCTTAAACGCTCAAAGCTCGTACCGCTTGGTATGCCTCGACTTAGCATGCGGCCACGGGACCTCTTTTCCGCACCACTGGAGTCGCCCCCCATGAACCCTCATCGCAAGATCCGCTCATCACCCGCCTTCCAGGCCGGTATGAGCAAGCCGGTACAGGGCGGGCTCACCGCGGCCGCACTGGTGCTCATACCGGTGCTCGCCATCGCCGGGAGCGACAGCTTCCGGGCCGCCCTGGACTTCGCGACGGGCGTCCTCTCCCTCGTGTCCCTGACCGCCTCCGTGGCATGGGGGCTGTTCGCGCAGGACCGGCTCCTCCTCTCCACCCGCAACCGGCTCCTCGCCCAGGCCGTGCACCGCGCCACCGCGGTGGCCTCCCTCGGCTTCCTCCTCCTCCACGCCACCGTGAAGGTGTCCCTGGGGCACGTGGAGCTCATCGGGGCCCTCATCCCGTTCGGGCTGGGCGTGACCGGCACGTCCGGTCTGATCGGCTTCGGGTCGCTGGCCGGCCTGCTGATGGTGGTCGCCGCGTCCACCGGCGCCGCGCGCAGCGCCCTGGCCGGCCGGGGCGGCATCGCGGCCCGCTGGCGGCCACTGCACATGCTGGCCTACCCGGCGTGGTGCTGCGCGCTCGTCCACGGGCTCTACGCGGGTCGCCCCGCGGCCACTTGGGTGACCACCATGTACTGCCTCGCCCTCATCGGGGTCGCCGGCGCCGTGTCGCTGCGGCTGCTGCCCGACCCCGTGCGGCAGCGCCTCGCGGACCGCGTCCTGGGCCTGCTCGGGCCGGGGACGGAGAAGCCGGGCCGCGGTCGCGGCAGGCGGCGCGACCCCTCGGTGTCGCCGCTGCCCGGCACTGCGGACATCCCGCCCGCGCCCTACGAGGCGCCCCGCCCGTTCGAGGAGCTGCGCCGGGAGCCGGCCGGCCGTCCCCCGGCGCCGGCCGAGTCCCCGGACCTTCCGCTCGGCCGCCTCCGCGAACAGCCCCGAACCCTGACACCGCCCCCGGCGCCGGTGTACGAACCCGGCTTCCCCCCGCCGTCCCCCGGGACCATCGGGGCGGGCATCGCGGCGGCCTACCGGGCCGTGTCCCTGAACAGCGCCGGCGCGGGCAGCCCCACCCAGGAGATCCCGTACGCCGAGCGCGTCCCCATGACGGAGGAGCTGCCGGTCGTCCCCGACGAACCGGCGACCCGGCCCGGCTACTGGCCGACCCCCTCCCCGCCGCCACCCACGCCGTCCCCCGCCCCGCCCGCGTACAGCCACGGACCCACCCCGCCCTCCTACGGCCACGAGCCGGCCCCGTCGTCGTACGGCACCGCCGACGCCACCACCCCGCCCTCGTACGGCGCCACCCAGCCCGCACCGGGCCCCTTCCAGCAGCCGCCGGCCGGCGAGCCCTGGACCGCACCAGCAGGAGACCGCCCGTGAACGCCCCGCTCCCCGACGTCCCCGAAGTCCGCGTCGTCGGCCTCCCCCAGCTCACCCAGGGCTTCGACCTCGTCGAGCGGCTCGACCTCCAGATGCACCTGAAGGTGCACGGCCCCCTCGAACCCATGGGCGGCGAGCGGCTGGCGCAGCTCGCCGAGGAGATATCCCTGACCGGCCGCGGCGGCGCCGGCTTCCCGTTCGGCAAGAAGCTGCGCGCGGTCGCCAAGGCGACCATCCGGCGCGGGGTGCGCCCCGTCGTCGTGGTCAACGGCAGCGAGGGCGAGCCCGCGTGCCGCAAGGACACGGTCCTGCTCAATCGTGCCCCGCACCTCATCCTCGACGGCGCCCTGCTGGCCGCGGAGGCCCTCGGCGCCCGCACCCTGGTCGTCGCGGTGACCCGGAACTCCACGGAGATCTCCATCCGCGCCGCCCTCGCCGAACGGGGCCTGTCCGACCGGCGCGGGCAGCGGCTGCGCGCACGGGTCGTCCGCACTCCGGAGCGCATGGTCTCCGGTGAGGCGTCCTCCGTGATCCGCGCCGTCAACGGCGGCCCCGCCATCCCGCCGGGCCACCGTGAGCGCGCCGCCGAGTCGGGGGTGGGCAACGCGCCGACGCTGCTGTCGAACGCGGAGACGTTCGCGCAGCTCGCCGTCGCGGCCAGGGTCGGTGCCGGCCGCTACGCCCAGCACGGCCTGGACAGCGAACCCGGCACGGTGATGCTCACCATCTCCGGGCAGGTGGCCCGGCCCATGGTGGTGGAGGTCCCGACGGGCGTCCCCATGCGGTACGTCCTCCAGCTCGCGGGCGCCCCGCCGGTCCCGCAGGGTGTGCTGACCGGTGGCTATCACGGCAACTGGATCGACTCCATGGCGGTCGACAACTGCGTCATCTCGAAGCAGTCCATGGCGGCCGTGGGGGGCGCCCTGGGAGCCGGAGCGATCCTGCCGATCGGTCCCGACACCTGCCCGCTGGGCGAGGCGCAGCGCGTGGCGAACTGGCTGGCGGCCGAGACCGCCGGCCAGTGCGGCCCCTGCCGCCTGGGGCTGCCCGCCGCGGCGGGCGGCCTGTCGGACGTGCTCAACGGCGGCGGGCCGGCCGCCCTGGAGGCGCTGCGCGAGGTCACCCAGGCGGTGAAGGGGCGGGGTGTGTGCAAGCACCCCGACGGGTCGGCCCGGTTCTTCGGCTCGACGCTGTCCGCCTTCACCGACGACCTGGCCGCGCACGTCCTGCACGGCGGCTGCGGGCGTCCGACGCTCGGCGTGCTGCCGCTGCCCGAGCCGGGTTATCAGGAGGTCGTGGAGTCCATCCCGAGCGGCGAGAAGCTGGCGGTGGACTGGACGCTGTGCAAGGGCCACGGGCTGTGCGCGGACATCGTCCCCGAGCTGATCCGCATGGGCCGCGACGGCTACCCGGTGCTCGCGGACGCGTCCGTGCCGACCCACCTGCGGGACCGCGCCCAGCTGGCGGTACGGCGCTGTCCCGAGCTCGCGCTCCGGCTCGAGCGGGGCGCCCAGGAGCGTCCCTCGCGTCCGGCGTTGCCGAGCGCCGACCGGAAGGCCCTTGGCAGCGGCCGAGGTTGACCGGGCTCCCCGGCGGCTTCGGCCGCCGGGGCTCCCGTGAAGGGCGGGAACACGTGAAGGCGTGACGGCGGGCTGGACACCGGTCGCGGGTACGAGAAAGGCGGGCCATCCGATCGGATGACCCGCCTTCCACGTTCTGTGGAGCTAAGGAGAATTGAACTCCTGACCTCCTGCATGCCATGCAGGCGCTCTACCAACTGAGCTATAGCCCCTCGCAGTGCGCCGCCCTCCGGAGTTTCCTCCTGGCGGGTTTCCCTCGCGGGCTTCCCTCGCGGCGACACAGAGAACATTACACGGTCCCCCCGGGGGTTCACCAAATTCGTTTACGGCCGGTAGGGCTCCGGCCGGTAGCGTCGCCCCTTGTGACCGTGACCTTGACCCCCCGGGCGCGCCTCCGGGAGCTGCCCCTCGCCGCCGCCGCAACGGCCTGTCTGCTGTCCTTCGCCGCCTTCTGGATGGCGCAGCGCGCCGCGAACGTCACCATGCTCGACCTGTCCGTCTACCGTGCGGAGGGCGAGACCGTCCTGGCCGGGGGCGACCTGTACGCGATGCGCGCCACGTCGGCGAACCTGCCGACGACGTACCCGCCGTTCGCCGCGCTGCTGTTCACGCCGCTGACCCTGCTCGGCGTCCCCGAGATGCGCACCCTGGCCACGGCGGGGAACCTGCTCCTGCTGCTGGCGCTGGTGCACCTGTCGCTGCGCCTGGTGGGCCGGGACCGGCCGGGCGCGGCGCTGTGGGCGGCCGCCGTCCTGGTCTGGTGCGAGCCGGTGTGGACGACGCTGCGGTACGGGCAGATCAACCTGCTCGTGGCGGTGGCGGTGCTGTGGGATCTGACACGGCGGGAGAACAACCGGTGGGCCGGGGTGGGCATCGGGCTGGCCACGGCGGTGAAGCTGACGCCGGGGCTGTTCGTCGTGCTGCTGCTCGTGGTGGGGGTGGCACGCGCGCGTGCGTACGGCTGGAATCCCTGGCTGCGGCAGGCGGCCACGGCCACCGGGGTGTTTCTCGGTGTGACCGTGGCGTCGGCGGTCGTCCTGCCGTACGACTCGCGCCGCTTCTGGACCGAGATGATCTTCGAGACCAGCCGGGTCGGACGCAAGGAGGAGACGGCGAACCAGTCGCTGAACGGCGTGCTGGCCCGCCTGATGCACACCACCGACCCGGGGGTGTGGTGGCTGCTCGCGGCCGTCGCGGTGGGTGTGGCGGGAATCACGGTCGCGGTCCTGGCGGCGCTGCGGGACGACCGGCCGGTGGCCGTGGTGGCGTGCGCGACGACCGCGCTGCTGGTGAGCCCGATCTCGTGGTCGCACCACTGGGTGTGGTGCGTGCCGATGCTGATCCTGCTGGCGACCCGGGCGCGGCCGGCCTGGACCGTGGCCACGGCTCTGGTGTTCGCGTCGTTCGCCCTGTGGTGGGTGCCGCACGCCCCGGCGCCGGTCCGTCTCGAACTCCACCAGAACGGCTGGCAGATGCTGCTGTCGGCCCTCTACACGCTGGTCGGGCTGGGCATCCTGGCGGCGTTCGGGGCCGGGCGGTGGGGGACGGGTCAGGCGGTGGCGAAGGAGTAGAACCGCTTGAGGGTGCAGTGCTCGTCGAGCAGGCGCCCGTAGATCGGCTCCCCTTCGAGTTCCCGGTAGGTCTCGATGGGGTCGCCTTTTATGATCAGCGCCCGCGCGCACTCCTCGCACCAGTACTGGTACGTGGGATTGACCGGGTCCATGTCCCGGACGATCGGCGTACCGCTGCCGCACCAGTCGCATTTCCGCCTGTGCGCACCCATCAATCAGCTCCAGCTGTGGCCGCAGGACGTGCACACATAGGACACCCCGCCATTGTCACCGAGCACTTGGGCGACGTGGGCCGAACCGCACGCGGGACAGCTGAGTCCGGAGCGCGACCCCGCCGTGACGAGCGGGTCGGAAGCCTCCTCGAAACCGCTGGCCGCCATCGCGAACTCCCTCCCGTCCGGACCGTCGTCCCCCTCCGGCCGTCCGATTCTGCCATGGCCCGGCACGATGGTCAGCGGGGTCGGCGCACCAGCCCGGCGGACGCCCCCAGGAGCGAGGCGGCGGCCATCGCCAGGGCGCATACCCACAGCGCATCGGCCGAAGCGTGCGGGCCCGGCACGTTCGGACGGCTGAGGAAGAGTGTGCCGAAGGTTGCCACGCCGATCAGCTGTCCCAGCTAACACGACCTGGCCGGCCGCCGCTCCGGTGGCCAGCACCGCGGAGTGGGCGCCGAGCGCCCGCGCCCTGCCCTCGCCGGTGAAGTGCCGCTGGATGAGGCTGAGGACCTGCGGGATCATCAGCGCCGCCCCGGCTCCCTGAGCCAGCCGGAAGGCGATCAGCGGCCCGGCGCCCGCCGCCGGCCCGCAGGCCAGGGAGGAGGCGGTGAACAGCGCGGGGCCGCCGAGGTACGCCCGGCGGTGCCCCAGGAGGTCCCCGAGGCGGGCGCCGGTGATCAGCAAGATCGCGTACGAGACGGTGTACCCGGCGATGATCAGCTGCAACGACGCGCCAGAGGCGGCCAGTTCGGTACGGATGGTGGGTGCGGCGACAATCGGGGGTGGGGGTCACCTGGTACACCTGGCTGGAGCAGGGCCGCCCGATCAACGCCTCGGCCCAGGTCCTGGACGCGGTGGCGCGCACCCTGCGCCTCGACCGGCCGGAGCGGGAGCACCTCTACCCGCTGGCCGGGGTGCCGTACGTGCCGGACCGGTCGGCGGACGTCGAGCGGGTCAGCCCGGAGATCCAGGGCATCATCGACGCCCTCGACCCGCGCCCGGCGGTGGTCTACGACACGCGGTACGACGTCCTCGCCACCAACCGGGCGTACCGGCTCCTGTTCGCCCGCCCCGCGCTCGACGAGTCCGGGATGCGCAATGTGCTGTGGACGCTGTTCACCGTGCCGGACGCGGTGTGCCCGCTGGTGGACAGGCGGAGTGAGCCGCCGTTGATGGTGGCGCAGCTGCGCGGGGCGTACGGACGGCACGTGGGCGAGCCCGCGTGGGAGTCGTTCATCGCCCGGCTCCCCGCGGCCAGCGCCTACTTCGCCGAGCTGTGGGAGAGGGGGGACGTGCTGCCGCCGGGGCCCCGGGTGAAGACCTCCCGGCACTGCGCGGTGGGCGAGATACGGATGACGTCGGTGTCGCTGTCGATCAACGGCATGCCGGACTGCCGGATCGTGGCGTACACCGCGAACGACGAGGAGAGCCGACTGGCGGTCGAGGCGCTGCGCGCCGGGGCGACGGACCCGGCCTGGCCGCCGGCGGGCGGCGACGCCCACGGGAGACCCTGGGTGGCTCCCGGGCCGGCGCGGGGCCCGGGAAAGCACGAATCCCGCCCCTGGGGGGGACGGGATCCGGTGACTGTGGAGCTAAGGAGAATTGAACTCCTGACCTCCTGCATGCCATGCAGGCGCTCTACCAACTGAGCTATAGCCCCTCGTGTTCTTCGCGCTCCGCGCTGCGAACAAGAAGAACTTTAGCCTGTGACCTGCCGGAAAGTGAAATCCGGGTCAGTCGTCGTCGCCGAGGACCGGTTCGGGCAGCGTCCCGGCGTTGTGCTCCAGCAGACGCCAGCCGCGAGCGCCCTCGCCCAGCACGGACCAGCAGCAGTTCGAGAGCCCGCCCAGGCCCTCCCAGTGGTACGACTCCAGGCCGAGGAGCCGGCCGATGGTGGTGCGGATGGTGCCGCCGTGGCTCACCACGACGAGCGTGCCGTCGTCAGGGAGCTTCTCGGCGTGCTCCAGCACCACGGGGGCGGCCCGGTCGGCCACCTCCGTCTCCAGCTCGCCGCCACCGCGCCGCACCGGCTCGCCGCGCTTCCACGCGGCGTACTGCTCGCCGTACCGCGCCAGGATCTCCTCGTGCGTGAGCCCCTGCCACTCGCCCGCGTACGTCTCGCGCAGCGCGGAGTCGTGGCCGACCTGGAGACCGGTGATCGCGGCCAGCTCGGCGGCCGTGGCCGCCGCGCGCCTGAGGTCGGACGCGATGATCGCGTCCGGTTCGAGCGCCGCGAGGAGCCGCGCCGCCCGGCGCGCCTGGGCGACCCCGGTGTCGGTCAGCTCGATGTCCGTGGAGCCCTGGAAACGGCGCTCCAGGTTCCACGCCGTCTGGCCGTGCCTCCACAGGACGATCCGGCGGCCCCTGCCGCCCTTGCCGCCGTTCAGCTCAGCTCACCGTCCGAGCCGTCGACGGCGTCGGCGCCGCTGAGCCGGGCGTGCTCCTCGGCCTTGCCGCGGGTCTTCACGGCGTCCTCGGGCAGGGGCAGCTCGGGGCAGTCCTTCCACAGCCGCTCCAGGGCGTAGAAGACCCGCTCCTCGCTGTGCTGGACGTGGACGACGATGTCGACGTAGTCCAGCAGGATCCAGCGGGCGTCGCGGTCGCCTTCACGGCGGACCGGCTTGGCGCCCAGTTCCTTGTTCAGCCGCTCCTCGATCTCGTCCACGATCGACTTGACCTGGCGGTCGTTCGGAGCGGAGGCGAGCAGGAAGGCGTCGGTGATCGACAGCACGTCGCTGACGTCGTAGGCGATGATGTCGTGCGCGAGCCGGTCGGCAGCCGCCTGGGCGGCGGCGGTCACGAGCTCGATGGAGCGGTCAGTGGCGGTCACATGCAAGCTTTCGTCGGCGGTCCAGAACACCCCCAGGGTCTCACGTACCGCCGACAGCCCGGCAAACCATCACTCCGCCGCCGCTACCCGGCCTCGTAGTCCCGGCCCAGAACGACCGTGACGTCCGCGTTGGCCGCCGCGTCGCCCCGCGCCACGGCGCCCGGGGGCAGACCGAGGGTCTTCGCGACCTCCTCCGCCTTCGCCCTGTGTGCCGCGTCACCGTAGATGACCTGCGAAGACGACTCCGTGTCGACCTTGCCGCCGTCGATGACGGCATAGCCTCCGTTGATCAGCCGGACCCGCGCCGCCTCGGTGGCGTCCTCGTCGCCGGAGGCGTTCCGGACCCCGACCCGTACGGCCGCGCCCTGCTCCGGGGCGCTGACCGATCCGCCGAGGATGTCCTTCACCACACTGCTGGTGGCCTGCTCACTGAGTGTGCCGTCCTCCTGCACGGGCAGCAGCGCCGTCCTGTGGTCGCCCACCTTGGCGTGCTCGGCGAGCCTGGCGAGGGAGGCGCCGAGGTCCTTCTCCGGCAGCGACGGGTCCAGGATCTGCGCCAGCGTCTGGACGGTGACCGTCGCCGACCGCGGGTCGTCCGACATCTTGCGCAGCACGCCGACGATCACCTGGCCGAACCGCTGGAGCTGCGCGGCCTCCGCCTCCCCGGGGCCCCGGTGGGTGGCGTACGCGACGGCCATGCGCCCGTTCAGGGTCTGGCCCTCGCCCTTGGGCACCAGCGGCGGGTCGCCCTTCTTCGCCCCGGGGACCTCGGTGTCCGTGCCGACCTCGATGCCGCCGACCAGTTCGACCAGGTTCTCCAGGTACGGGGTGTCGAGCCGCCACGTCCCGGTGATCCTGGTGCCCAGCAGGGCGCCGATCGCCTCGCGGGTGCCGGCGGAGCCGTCGTCGTCGACGGACTTCGCGAGCGTGGTGGTGGTGCCGTCGTCGTTGGCCACGGAGAGCGAGTTGGGCAGCAGGACGGTGGTGCCCTGCTGGGTGGTGGCGTTGTCGACCAGCAGCGCCGTGGAGGTCTCCTTGCTCCCGGTGTTGTGCAGGTGCAGGACGATGACGTCCCGTTTCTGCGGACCGCTCGCGGTGGCGCCCCGACCGGTGCTCTGCTCGGACAGGCCGGGGAGCAGGCCGGCGGACCACAGGTAGCCGAGGCCGCCGATCAGCGCGACGGCCAGGACGACGACCAGCGCGACGACCCGGTGGCGGCCCCGCCGCTTGGCCTCCTCGCGGCGCTCGGAGCGGCTCTCGGTGAACTTGAGCCAGTCGATGACGTCTTCGGAGTCCTCGTCCGGGTCCTCGACGAAGGAGAACTGCTCGGTGCGGTACTCGCGCTCCGGTTCCGGATCCGGACGGCGCTGTTCCGGTTCCGGCCCCGGCGCCGGGCGGCGTTGCCCGGGCACGGCGGCGGCCGGCGGGGGCTCGGGCTGCCCGGGCGGGGGCTCCGGCGCGTGCGGGTACGGCTCCTGGACGGGCTGCGGTGCCGGCTGCTGCGGGAGGGTGCCGTACCCGGCGGCGTAACCCTCGTACCCGTACCCCTGCCGGGCGTACGACGGGTCGTACTGCTGCTGGGGCTGCTGGTCGTGCTGAGGGTGCTGGGGCTGGGCGTACTGGCCGTACTGGTGGTAGCCGTAGGACTGCTGCGGCTGCGCGTACGAGTCGTACGGGTCGTACTGCTGCGACTGCTGAGGCTCCTGGTGCTGCGGAGCCTCCTGCTGGTACACCGGCTGCCCGTAGGCGTCGTAGCCGACGATCTGCGGCTGCGGCGGGTGGTACGGGTCGTACGGGTGCTGCTGGTCGTTCACCGGTGCCCCTCTCCGTGGCTCATTCGCCCCGGTACAACTGGCGCTTGTCGATATAGCGCACGACACCGTCCGGCACCAGGTACCAGACGGGATCGCCCGCGGCGACCCGCGCCCGGCAGTCCGACGACGAGATGGCCAGTGCGGGCACCTCGACCAGGGAGACCCCGCCCTCGGGCAGCCCGTCGTCCGACAGGTCGTGTCCGGGACGGGTCACGCCGATGAAGTGGGCGAGCGAGAAAAGCTCCTCGGCGTTGCGCCATCCCGGCATGATCTGGGACAGCGCGTCCGCTCCGGTGATGAAGAACAGGTCGGTGTCCTCGTTGAGGTCACGCAGATCCCGCAGCGTGTCGATGGTGTACGTCGGCCCGCCGCGGTCGATGTCGATGCGGCTGACCGAGAACTGCGGGTTGGACGCCGTCGCGATGACCGTCATCAGGTACCGGTCCTCCGCCGGGGAGACATTCCTGTGGCTCTTCTGCCACGGCTGCCCGGTCGGTACGAACACCACCTCGTCCAGGTGGAACAGGGCGGCCACCTCGCTGGCGGCCACCAGGTGTCCGTGGTGGATCGGGTCGAACGTCCCGCCCATCACGCCGAGTCGGCGCTTGCCGGAACCGGTAGGCACTTGCTGGTCTCCCATGCGTGCAGAGCCTACTGGCACGGCACCGCGGGCGGTTCCGGCGGACGCGGGGTCAGCGGTCCGGGATCAGCGGTCGCGGTTGAAGCGCGTGGTGATCCACAGCAGCAGGAGCAGCGCGACGAAGGCGCCGCCACCGGTGAGGTAGGGGTTGAGGCTGGCATGGCTGCCACCGTGCTCGGCGCCCTCGGCGAGCGTGACGAGACTGGCGGCGGTGGTGGGGAGGCTCATCTTCGGCAGGACCTATCCATCGGAGTCGGGGCGGAGACTTCGCGCACATCGTATGCGGGCCGTCCGGGCACGCTCACGCCGACTCAGTCGTTGTCGCCGGTGTCGCGGTGTCCGCGCGGCGGGAACCGGGCGAGCGGGCCGGCTCTGGCGAGGGGGGCGACCGGCACGGTCCGGAGCGTGTCGCCGGGTCCCCGCGGTGCGGAGGCGGCGGTCAGCGGCGCGGCGACCTCCGGCATGGCGGTGTGCTCCCCGGTGCTGCCCGGTTGTCCACAGGCCCGTTCACGCCGTGGCTCCAGCGCCTACGCTGGGGGCCGTCAGGGGGACGAGACAGGTCTCGTACGGAGATGGGGGCATTTTCATGACCGACGGCAGCCACGAGAACGTACCGAGCAGGCAGCGCAGGCGGTTCCCGGGCCTTTCGTCCCGGGCCTACGAACACCCGGCGGACCGGTCGGCACTCGTCGCCCTGCGCAAGCTCAGCGGCTTCGACACCGTCTTCAAGGCGCTGAGCGGGCTGGTGCCGGAGCGCAGCCTGCGGCTGCTCTTCCTGTCCGACTCGGTGCGGGTGGGCGACGCGCAGTTCGCCCACCTCAACCGCATGCTGCGGGACGCCTGTTACATCCTGGACCTGGAGAAGGTCCCCGCGATGTACGTCACGCAGGACCCGAAGCCCAACGCCATGTGCATCGGCCTGGACGAGCCGATCATCGTCGTGACGACCGGGCTGATCGAGCTGCTGGACGAGGAGGAGATGCGGGCGGTCGTCGGGCACGAGGTGGGCCACGCGCTGTCGGGCCACTCCGTGTACCGCACGGTGCTGCTGTTCCTGACCAATCTGGCGCTGAAGGTCGCCTGGATCCCGCTCGGCAACGTCGCGATCATGGCGATCGTGACCGCTCTGCGCGAGTGGTTCCGCAAGTCCGAGCTGTCCGCGGACCGGGCCGGGCTCCTGGTGGGCCAGGACCTGCGGGCCTCGATGCGCGGCCTGATGAAGATCGCGGGCGGCAACCACCTGCACGAGATGAACGTGGACGCGTTCCTGGAGCAGGCGGAGGAGTACGAGGCCGGGGGCGACCTGCGCGACTCGGTGCTCAAGATCCTGAACGTGCTGCCCCGCTCGCACCCGTTCACCACGGTCCGGGCGGCCGAGCTGAAGAAGTGGGCCGAGAGCCGCGACTACCAGCGGATCATGGACGGCCACTATCCGCGCCGGTCGGAGGACAAGGACACGTCGGTCACGGACTCCTTCCGCGAGTCCGCGTCCCACTACGCGGAGTCGGTGCGCGGCAGCAAGGACCCGCTGATGAAGCTGGTCGGCGACATAGCCGGCGGCGCGGGCGACCTGGGCGGCAAGCTCCGCGACCGGTTCACGGGCGGCGGTTCGGGCGGTTCGGGTGGCGCGGGCAGGACCGGCGGCGACGGCCCGGCCGCCTCGGACTGACCGCCGCGCCCCGGCGCACCGCCGCGGGCCCGCGCCCGCCCGCCCCGCCCCTCACCGGGTGGCGGGAGCCGGGCGGGCGGGCTGGGCCGAAGGGGACAGGGCGCCGCAGAGGGCGGGGCCGGCCCGGGTGCCGGTGGCGTACGGGTCGGTGAGTGCGGGCCCCTCCGGGGTGGCGCGGTGTCCGGCGAGCACGGGGTGCAGGAAGCCCGCCGGGTCGGCCGAGCAGCTCTGGGGGCCGGCCTGCACCCGGCTGGTCCGCACCTCGGCGCGGTGCATCCGCAGGTCCTCGCGGTCGAAGCGGAAGGTCAGCTCGCGGCGCACGGTGAACAGCGAGGCGTCCGCGGCGGGTGCCGCGCCGGCCGGGCGCACCGCGTAGACCAGCGTGTGGTCCGACGCCACCTCCAGGGTGTCCGGCCCCACCTCCGCCACCCGCATCGTGCCCCGTACCCGCGTGGCGGTGTCCGCGAGCGCCACCTCGGCCGTGTCGAAGCGCACCAGCCAGCCGGTGGCGGCGTGCCGCCCGTCATCGGCCGGGGAGTCGACGCTGCGGTCGAACTGGGCAAGCTGGTCGGGGTCGAGCAGCAACCGGACCTGCCGGACGGCGTCACCGGTCACGACGTCCGGGTCGAGCGAGGACAGCACCAGGTAGTCCTTCACGGTACTCAGCGCGGTCACCACCTGTGCCACGGAGAAGTGGGCGGTGCGCCGGGCGGCCGGGAGGGTGACCCCGGCGGCGCCCGAGCGGAACGTCGCGGCGGGACTGCGGGCGTACAGGGCGGCCGGGTCTCCGCCGGGGACCGTGCCCCGCGGGGCGAGCGCGACCACCGTGGTCAGCAGCGGTTCGGCGCGCCGCTCGGCCGGCGGGCGGTAGGCGTTGCGGGCGCTCAGGTACAGGACGGCGGCGAAGGCCACCGCGAGGACCAGCGCGAAGAGCAGTGCACCGTGCCGGGGACGGGAGCCGGTGGGCGGCCCCTCCCATCCGGGACGGCTCCGCACGGCCCGGGCGTTCCCCTCCAGGCGCTCCCGCGCCGAGTACTCCTGGAGGCGGGCAGCGCGGACGAACGACTCGTCGAAGACGACGGACCGGTATTCGTCCTCACCGCCGCCGGGGAATCCGTCGGGTGTCCCCTCGGGCGGGTCGCCACGCCCTGCCATACCTTCAGGGTAGGTCTGCGGAGGCTCCGGTAAACGCGCTGGTACGGGACAACACGCGGGCGGTCCTAGGGCGTTCGCGACACCGTCGGCACGGGTGGGGCACCGTACCGGGCGGAGGCCGGGGGCGCGGACCGCGCGGGCTCGGTGGGGCCGGGCCCGGTGCGGACGGGCCCCGTGCGGGCGGGTGTCGGTGGCGGTGCGTCGACCCCGCTGGTGGCGGGCGCGGGCACCTGCCCGCCGCGCCCGCCGGAGGACCCCCGGTAGACGGCCGTGAAGGCGAGGGCGACCATCCCGACGCCCATCACCACCGCGAGGACCCAGGCCACCGGCCGGTGCCAGCGGGAGCTGGGCCGGTAGGGCCGCAGCGTGCCGCCGTGCGCTCCGTAGGGGCCGGTGTCGCCGGCGGGGCCGTACCGGTCGGCGTACCCGTGCGGGCGGGTCCCCGGCCCGTACCCGTCGCCGTAGGGGTCGTCGGCCGCGGCACCGCCCGCGCCGGCCCGTGCGGCCTCGGCGTCCGCCCGCGCCTGGGCGGCGGCCAGCAGGCGTTCCACGGCGCTGGGCTCATGGATCTCGGCGGCCCGCACGAAGTCCTCGTCGAACACCACGGAGGCGAAGTCGTCGTCGGCGCCCCCGCGGTCGTCGTCGGGCTCCCAGCCGTCCGGGAACGGCTCGCCCCCCACGTCGTCCGGCACGTTCCCAGCGTAGACCGAGGAGGTGCTTTTGGGCAGGGAGAGCGGCAAACCCCCGCTCCCCGGCCCCGCGGGCGGTGACTACCGCGTGTGACCGTCGCCCGTCACGATGTACTTGGTCGACGTCAGCTCCGGCAGCCCCATCGGGCCGCGGGCGTGGAGCTTCTGCGTCGAGATGCCGATCTCGGCGCCGAAGCCGAACTGGCCGCCGTCCGTGAAGCGGGTGGAGGCGTTGACCGCGACCGTCGTGGAGTCCACGAGCTGGGTGAAGCGGCGGGCGGCCGCCTGGGAGGTGGTGACGATGGCCTCGGTGTGGCCGGAGGTCCAGAGCCGGATGTGCCCCACGGCGGCGTCCAGCGAGTCGACGACGGCCGCGGCGATGTCGTAGGACAGGTACTCGGTCTCCCAGTCCTCGGTCGTGGCCGGCACCACGGTGGCCTTGGAGGCACCGGCGTAGGACTGCACCCGCTCGTCGCCGTGGACGGTGACGCCGGCCTCGGCGAGGGCGTCCAGGGCGCGCGGCAGGAAGGCGTCGGCGATGTCCTGGTGGACGAGGAGGGTCTCGGCGGCGTTGCACACGCTGGGCCGCTGCGCCTTGGAGTTGATCAGGATGTCGACGGCCATGTCGAGGTCGGCCTGGGCGTCGACGTACACGTGGCAGTTGCCGGTGCCGGTCTCGATGA
Source organism: Streptomyces sp. NPDC045701 (assembly GCF_056432045.1). Lineage (NCBI taxonomy): Bacteria > Bacillati > Actinomycetota > Actinomycetes > Kitasatosporales > Streptomycetaceae > Streptomyces > Streptomyces sp. NPDC045701. Next base: position 121,499 of record NZ_JBWKJV010000002.1, read on the forward strand.
CCGGGACGGTGGACTGCTCGACGACGGTGCGGATCAGGGAGGCGCCGCCGCGCGGGATCAGGACGTCGACCAGGCCGCGGGCGCGCATCAGCTCGCGTACCGAGTCGCGGGACTCGCCGGGCACCAGCTGGACCGCGTCCGCCGGCAGCCCCGCGCCGCCGACGGCGTCCCGCAGGACGCGCACCAGGGCGGAGTTGGAGGAGTACGCGGAGGAGGAGCCCCGCAGCAGTACCGCGTTGCCGGCCTTCAGGCACAGCGCGGCGGCGTCGACCGTCACGTTGGGCCGGGCCTCGTAGATGATGCCGACCACGCCGAGCGGGACGCGGACCTGCCGCAGGTCGATGCCGTTGGGCAGGGTGGAGCCGCGCACCACCTCGCCGACCGGGTCGGGCAGCGCGGCCACGTCCCGGACGTCGGCGGCGATGGCCCGCACCCGCTCGGGGGTGAGCGTCAGCCGGTCGATGATCGACTCGCTGGTGCCGGCCTCCCGGGCCCGGGCGACGTCCTCGGCGTTGGCCTCGACGATCTCGCTCGTGCGGACCTCCAGCGCGTCCGCGATCGCCAGCAGCGCGTCGTCCTTGGCCGCGCGCGGGAGTGGCGCGATTTCGGCGGCGGCGGCGCGGGCCCGGTAGGCGGCGCGGATGACCGGGGTCATGTCGTCGTACGGCGTGACGGACGGCGAGGTGGCGGAGGCGGGGGAATGCGACGAGGTCATACTCGCAGCGTAATGCGGACCGGACGGGCATCCCTCACACATCCCGCTCTGCGAGACACCCCACGGCCGGTACGTCAGTACGGGTGGACACCCACGGGGGCGGCGGGCGGCGGACCGTACCCCTCCGCGATCCGCAGGTGGTACGTCTCGCGGTCGATGACCTCCAGGCCGACGATCTCCCACGGTGGCAGCTTGGCGCTCTGCCGGTGCTCGCCCCACAGCCGCAGGGCGACGGCGGCCGCGTCGTGCAGGTCGCGGGCCTCCTCCCAGTACCGGATCTCGGCGTGGTCGCCGGCGTACCGGCTGGTCAGCAGGAACGGGTGGTCGTGGGCGAGCTGCTCCAGGGCCCGTCTGACGTCCGTGAGCGGAGCCGCCCGGCCCGAGACGCTGAGGGTGATGTGCCACAGCTTGGACACCGGGCGGTCAGGGGTCCGCCGCTCCGGCCCGCTGCCCGGCTGCCGGGTCGCGGCGCCGTCGTCGAGGACGGCTTCGTCGAAGTCGGCCCCGGCCTCGACACTCGTCAAGGCGCGTTCGGCCGTCCCTCGGGGCAGAGCCCCCGGGCGCGCTCGTCTCACCGGCGGCCTCCTGTGTGTACGTCGTGTGCTGTCACCCCGCCCACCCCTGAGACAAAGTTGACCAGTCCTGCGCGGCACGTGGGGTGGTTTTGGTGAAGCTCTCCGGCGGATGGCGGGACTTTCAGCCGTTCTGGGGCTGGTCTAGGCGTCCAGGACGACGAGATCGTCCCTGTGTACGACCTCCTTCTCGTACGCCGGGCCCAGCTCTTTGGCCAGCTCCCGGGTGGACCGCCCGAGGAGCTGGGGGATCTCCTTGGCGTCGAAGGTGACGAGTCCCCTGGCGACGGCCCGGCCGGAGGCGTCGCGCAGCTCGACGGGGTCCCCCGCGCCGAAGTCGCCTTCGACGGCCGCGATGCCCGCCGGGAGCAGGGACTTGCGGCCCTCGACGACCGCCCGCACGGCGCCGTCGTCCAGGATCAGGGCGCCCTGCGGGGTGGAGGCGTGGGCCAGCCACAGCAGCCGGTCGGCGGAGCGGCGGCCGGTGCGGCGGAAGTAGGTGCCGGTGTCCCGGCCCGCGAGGGCGTCGGCGGCGCGGCTGGCGGAGGTGAGTACGACGGGTACGCCGGCGGCGGCGGCGATCCGGGCGGCCTCCACCTTGGTGACCATGCCGCCGGTGCCGACGCCCGCCTTGCCGGCCGAGCCGATCTCGACGCCCTCCAGGTCGGCCGGTCCGCGCACCTCCCCGATGCGCGAGGTGCCGGGCTTCGCGGGGTCGCCGTCGTACAGCCCGTCCACGTCGGAGAGCAGGACGAGCAGGTCGGCCCTGACCAGGTGGGCCACGAGAGCGGCGAGCCGGTCGTTGTCGCCGAACCGGATCTCGTCGGTGGCGACCGTGTCGTTCTCGTTGACGACCGGCAGGGCGCCCATGGCGAGCAGTTGGTCGAGGGTCCGGTAGGCGTTGCGGTAGTGGGCGCGGCGGCTGGTGTCGTCGGTGGTGAGCAGGACCTGGCCGACGCGTACGCCGTAGCGGGCGAAGGACGCCGTGTAGCGGGCGACCAGGAGTCCCTGGCCGACGCTGGCGGCGGCCTGCTGGCGGGCGAGGTCCTTGGGACGGCGGGCGAGGCCGAGCGGCGCGAGGCCGGCGGCGATGGCACCGGAGGAGACCAGGACGATCTCCTTCTCCCCGCCGCTGCGGACCTTGGCCAGTACGTCGACGAGCGCGTCGACGCGGTCGGCGTCGAGCCCGCCGGAGGCGGTGGTCAGGGAGGACGAACCGACCTTGACGACGATCCTGCGGGCTTCCGTCACGTACTGTCTTGCCACTGTCACGTGGGAAATCTATGCCAGGAGCGGCCCGCGGCGCTCGCTCGTTCCACCGGGTGGACACGCCGCCGGACACCCCGACCGGTACGGCCGGACACCGCCGGGCACCGAGCCCGGTGCGCCGGCCCGTCCGGGTCGGGCCCTCCCCCCGTCCGCCCCGCTCACGTCCGCCCCCACGTCCGCCCGGCCCGCCGCAGTGCCCGCCCCGCCAGCCGGCGGGCCCGGCGGCGGGCGGCGGTCAAGGGGCCGGGCGCGCCGCCCACTTCGTACGCGCTGTCCGGGATGCCCACCGCCGGGTCGCGGAAGTGCGGGTACGCGAGGTACTCGCGGCCCCACCGGCGTACCCGCTCGGGCGGCGTGCCCTCCTGGAGGCGGGTGACCACGTCGACGAGGGCGTCGGGCAGGTCCATGGCCACGCACGTCAGGCGCAGCCGGTCCTCGGTCTTCAGGCGGGCGGCCAGGCCCGGCGTCCAGTGGGCGGCCATCAGCGGCGCGGCCAGCTCCATCTTGGCGAGCAGGACATCGCGCGGCTGCCGCAGCACGACGGGACCGAACTGCGGGAGCAGGGTGATGGTGAACGGGCGCATCATGAGCAGGTCGCGGCGCTCCCCCGCCGGTACGTGCGCGGCGATGAGCTCGATCAGGGCCCTGGCCGAGTCGAAGCGGGGCACGTAACCGCCGGTCTTGGTCAGGTGTTTGCCGTCCTCGCGGCCCACCAGGTAGTAGCAGGTGTAGTCGGCGACCACCGAGACGCCGTTGCCGCGCAGGTACGCCTCCAGCGTGAACAGCGCGTCCTCGCCGGTCGTGAGGGACTCGTCGAAGCGCATGCCGTGCCGGACGAGCAGGTCGCGGCGGAAGAGCTTCTGGGCGCTGAGCGTGTACTTGACGTTGGAGCGGTAGATGTCGGCGCGTTCGACGGTCTCCTTCCACATGGACTTGGCGGCGTTGCGGTTGACGCCGACGGTCCTGCCGAGCACCACATCGGTGCCGGCCCGGTCCGCCATGGCGACGAGCCGTTGCAGTGCCTCCTCGCCGAAGTGGTCGTCGGCGTCGAGGAAGAAGACGTACCGGCCCCGGGCGAGGGCGAGTCCGGTGTTGCGCGGGCCGCTGGGGCCCCCGGAGTTGGCCTGCCGGACGACGCGCGTGGCGACCTTGGACCGGGCGGCGAACTCCTCCAGGTACTCCCCCGTGCCGTCGGTCGATCCGTCGTCGACGGCGACGATCTCGATGCGGTCGGCGCCGAGCGTCTGTGCCTCGACCGATTCCAGGCACTTCACCAGGTACGGCATGGCCTCATAGGCTCCGATGATCACGCTGACATCGGGAGTGTTCTCAGTCATCGGCACCCACTGCTCGATCCACCGGACGGACGAAGGTCGTCCGTCATGGTGCCCGCCGCGGGTTTCCGCGCGGTGACGGCACGCACGGCGGCCCGCGAGTGCGCCTCGGACGAGGGACTCACGGGCCGCGGAGTGTACGTCCGGCTTTACGCCGGGGGCCTCGGGCCCGGGGCCGGGGGCTCAGTGTGCCGCCGTGGCCTCCTGGGCGCCGTTCTCGGCCACGGTGTCGAGGGCGGCGCCCACCGGCTCGGCGCCGGCGCCGTCGGCCTCCGGGTCGAGCTCGCCGATCGGCTGGCCGGCCAGCCGCCGCGCCACGCCGTTGTTGCGGGCCTCCGCCTTGGCGGTCAGGGCGCGCACGGCGGCGTTGAACCGCTCGATCGAGGTGGGCTCGTCGGGGCCCAGCAGGTACCGCTTGAGCAGCTCGCGCTCCCCGGCGAGCAGGTCGGCGGCCGGATCGGCCACGGCGGCCAGCAGCTCGTCCAGCTCCGCGGCGCCGTTGGAGAGGATCACCGCGGCGCGGACGGCGGTGTTCTGGCGCTTGAACTCGTCGGCGCCCAGCCCGGCGGAGTCCGTCACCGCGTACGGCTTGCCACTGGCGATGAAGTCGGACACCACGCTGGAGATGTCGGAGACCATGCCGTCGGCCTCGTTGAAGCAGTCGTAGAGCTTCGGCTCGGCTCCGGTGACGACCTTGTGCTCCCACCACCCGAAGGAACGCCAGTACGCGTCGTTCCATTCGGCCCGCAGTCGCTTGATCTCGGCGAGGCGGTGGGGGTCGGCGAGTGAGACGCGCGACTCCTCGGCCTCGTCGCCGCCCTTACGGCCGGGGGCGGCGAGCTGCGCGATCCGCGCCTCGATACGGGCCAGCTCGGCGCGCGCCGCGGCCTGCGACGGCCGGGCGGCGGCGATCTCCTTCGCCCAGCGGGGGTCGGCGGCGCGCTCGGCGTTGGCGGTGGCGACCATGTTCCGCAGGCGCTCGTCGACGGCCTTGGCCTTCTTGTCGACCAGTCCGGTGAAGGGGTGCGGCTTGTAGATCACCCGGACCGGCCGCGGGGCGCCCAGCAGCCGCTTCACGATGTTCTCGCCGGCCAGCAGCAGCGAGGTGTTGCCGGGGTTGTTGTCCCAGCCCTCCCAGGTGGGGGCGTACAGGATGGTGGGGATCGGGTTGCCGGGGGTGCCCGTCCAGGTCCTGATCGGCGCGAGCTGCGGGCGGCCCACCTCGACGATGTCCTCGTCGCGGACGCCGACGTCGGCCAGCGCGTAGCGGTCGCGTCCGGCCCGGCCGGCGGTCCACACCTCGTCGTACACCTTGGAGAAGGGGTTGACGCTGGCGAGCTTGTCGCTGTCGCCGTGGCCGATGAAGACGTGCTTCATGGTGGGGACGCGCAGCATGTGGATGTTCTTGCCGACGTTGGCCGGGTAGAGCGTCACGCGGATCGACGACAGGTCCATCGCCATCAGGTGCTGGCCGCCGGGGACGCACAGGATCGGTACGGAGGTCGGCTGGAGCTTCTTCACCAGGGCGCGCTCGCGCATGATGACGACCGGCCGGCCGGCGACCTGCTCCATCGTCTCCAGCCACATGTTGACCTGGTACGCGGAGTCGTCGGAGCCGGAGAAGTACAGGGCCACCGTCGGCTGGTACTCGCGCAGCCAGGTGCCGACGGCCTTGAGGACGGCGCCCGTGGCCGGTACCCGGCGCCTGCGGCGCAGGTGGGGGACGAGGGCGACGGTGTAGAGCAGACCCAGCGCGAGGGTCACCGCGACACCCGCGTACCCGATGACGCTCCGGCCGGTGGCGACCGCCGCGATCACGCCCGCCACGGCGGGGATGTCGAGGTGGAGCATCTTCTCGGCGGAGCGGCTGAGCAGCGCCCGCGGCGGGGCGTCGGGGATGCGTACGGCGTTGAGGTCGATGTTCCGGGTGACGACCGGCATGGTGCGGCGCAGCCGGATCAGGGTGGCGAGGGCGCCCTGCGGGGCCTGGAGGCCGTAGAAGAGCAGGAAGCAGGCGACCGCCGCGTAGAACACGGGCTGGTCGGCGGAGCCCTCGCGGGCGAGCAGCAGGACCAGCAGCAGCTGGCGCAGCAGGAAGCGGATGGCGAGACCGGCCCGGACCTTGCTCAGCCGGTTGATCAGGTAACTGTCCTTCTGGTGCAGATACCAGTCGGCGACGTAGGTCACGGCACCGGCGGCCGCGAAGAACCAGAGGTTCGGGAGGAGGGCGGCGAGCATGACGCACGGATAACCCAGTCCCATGAGGACTGCCGCGGCGAGCTCTGACGCGCTGCCCACACGTGCCAGGCGAATGGCGGTCGAAATCACGAAGAACCTGCTCCAGAAAGGGGGTGCCGGTTTTTTCACATGGACAAGACTCCCGTGAAGGTGGGGGACTTCACGGACTTTGATTTGCGAAGTCTCGCGGACTCCGTCGACTCTTACGAACTCGGGCCTCTGCATTCGCTTAATGCGACACAGAGGCCCGAAGAACACATCTGGCGAGTATTACACATCTTCCTGTCGGTCCAGCACCGAGGCGAGGGCCTGCTCGAAGCCGGACGCCTCGCTCGCCCCACGGGTGGGGTCCTGCTGCCGTACGTCGATGACGTGGCCGGTGAGCTCGGAAAGCAGCACGTCCAGGGAGGTCCGGGCCACGGCCTCGGAGGACAGCAGCGATCCGGCGGGCTCCTGGCCGAACGCCTTCGTACGCATCGGCGTGGCGGTGCGCTCCGGGTTGACGCAATTCACCCGGATTCCCTCTCCGGCCCATTCGTCGGCGAGGGCCTGGGTGAGATTCACCATGGCGGCCTTGGTCGAGGAGTAAAGGCTGTACTCGGCCCGGCCGCGGGTGTAGCTGGAGGAGGTGTAGAGCAGCAGCTGACCCTTGGTCTCGACCAGGTATTTGTGCGCGGCGCGCGCGATCTGCACCGGCGCCAGGTAATTGACGTTGAGCGCTTCCTGAATGGTCGCGTTGTCGGTCTCGGCGAGCTTGCCGATGCGCAGGACGCCCGCCGTGTTGACGACGTAGTCGATGCGGCCGCTCTCCGCGTACGCCTTGGCGAGCGCCTCCTCGACGTGTTCGGGGTTCTCGACGTGCGTGCCGGTGGTGGAGCGGCCCAGCGCGTACACCGTGGCGCCGTACCGCTCGGCGAGGGCGGCGATGTCCGCGCCGATGCCGTAGGAGCCGCCGAAGACGACGACCGTCCTGCCGGACAGCAGCTCGCGGTAGGCGGCCTCGTCGGCCTGGCGCGGGGCTGCGGTGGTGGCCAGCTGGAACAGCTTGTCGGCGATGAACACGTCGACGGGCTGGGTGACCTTCATGTTGTACTCGTCGCCCGCGACGACGTAGATCGGCACGTCCGGCAGGTACCGCAGGACGACGCTGCAGTCGTCGGTCGCCTGGAAGTTGGGGTCGCCGGCCGCGATCTCGTAGGCCCGCCTGATCGTGGACAGCTTGAACGCCTGCGGCGTCTGGCCGCGGCGCAGCCGGGAGCGGTCGGGTACGTCGGTGATGAACTCGCCGTCCCCGCCGTGGGTGCGGGTCACGATGATCGTGTCGGCGGACGGGATGGCGACGTCGACGGCCTGGTAGCGGTCGAGGGCGTCGACGCAGTCCTTGATGACGCGCTGTGACAGAAGCGGACGCACCGCGTCATGGAAGAGGACGTTGAGGTCCTCGCCCTCCCCGAGTCCCTCGCCGAGGGCCTGGATGGCGCGCTCGGTGGTCTCGTTGCGGGTGGCCCCGCCCTCGATGACGCGGGTGACCTTGGTGAGGCCCGCCTTGGCGATGATCTTCTCGACGTCGGGCACGAAACCCGGCGCCATCAGCACGATCACGTCGTCGACGGAGTCGGCCTGCTCGAAGATCGTCAGCGTGTGCTCGATGACCGCCTTGCCCGCGATCTTCAGCAGCTGCTTCGGGATCGCGAGACCCACGCGCTGGCCGGTCCCGCCGGCGAGCACGACGGCTGTGGTGCGGGTCTTGGCTTCATGCGGCGCTGACACAGAACGACCTACCTTGCGACGACTGGGGGACGGGCTGATGGTCGCACTCTCCGTGACCGTCTCGCAAGGCGGACAACCGGGCCCCCGTACCCGTGCGACACCCGGTGTTCACGCTGTGGCCAGGGAGAGCGGACGGGCACCGCGACGGCGTGCCGGTGACCGACATCACGCGGCCGGCTTGTCGACGACGCTGAGTACGAGATCGTTGGCGGCGCTGTGGAAGACGGTGACGACGACCCGGTCCTGCGGCTTGCCCGCCAGCTTCCTGGCGATGCCGCGCACCAGCGCCAGCGGCCGCCTCGCGCGCAGCTCGGCCGGGGGGTACGGGAAGAGGGAGCCCTTCTCCACGACGTCGTCGAGGAAGCGCCCGAGCCGGACCGGTTCCGCGTCCGGCGCGTACCGGAGCCACAGGTCCCACACATCGTGAGGGTCCTGCCGCCGGGCGGCGGGAGCGGTGCAGGAGAAGGCGAAGCGGAGACCGCCGGCGCCGTCGCGGGCGCCGGGGAAGGCCAGCTCCAGCGGGGCCCTGCCGCGCCGCCGCAGCAGCAGAACCGGTTCTGCGCCGGGCTCGGCCGTGCCGTGGAGCCGCGCGGTGAGGGTGAGCGTCCCGTCCTGGATCCGGACGTCGCCGACCTCGGCGTGGACCGGGCGGACCCAGGAGCGGAGGTGCAGGGTGCCGTTCCTGGTGTAGGGGACGAGTTGCCGGACCGGTTCGCCCGCCCGCTGCCGGCGCTCCGCGCGCATGGCGCCGCGCTGGTCGACGGCGCGGGTGGCGAGCGGTACGGCCTCGGCCGCGCCGGGCAGTTCGGCGAGGACGGGGTGGACGCCCTCGGTGAAGGGCGTACCGGCCGGGACGCTCGCGGTGCCGTCCGGGCCGAAGGGGAAGCCGTGCCCCCCTACCACCAGGCGGGCACCCTCGCGGGGGGTGAGCAGCGTCACGGTGAGCGTGCCGTCGTCGGCCGCGACGCAGTCCGCGACGGCGGGCGCCCCGGGGGCGGGCGCGGGTGCCGGGCGCCGGGGGGCGCGGTGGCTGGCGGCGGCCCCGAGCTCGGTGAACAGCTCCTCGTACCGCTTGGCCACCGGGCCCGGGTCGAAGCGGCGGCCGGCGGCGAGGGCGGCGGCGCCCATCCGGCGGCGCAGCCCGGGGTCGTCGATGAGCCGGAGCAGGGCGGCGGCGATGGCGTCGACGTCGCCGACGGGGACGAGCAGGCCGTCCTCGCCGTCCTCGATGATCTCGCGCGGGCCGTAGTCGCAGTCGGTGGACACCACGGGCAGGCCGCAGCGCATCGCCTCGACGAGCGTCATGCCGAAGGACTCGTGGCGTGACGTGGACACGGCCACCGCGCCCTTGACCCACTCGGGCTCGATCGGGGAGCGCGGGCCCATCAAATGGACGCTGTTGTAGAGGCCGAGCTGGTCGATCCGCCGGCGGAGCCGGTCCTTCTGGTTGCCCCAGCCGCAGATGCGCAGCGTCCACTCGGGGCGTGCGGCGACGACCTTCGCGAACGCCTCGATCAGCACCTCGTACTGCTTCTCGGACGCCAGCCGCCCCGCCGCCACGATCGTGGTGCCGGAGGTGTCGGAGGGCGTGACGACCGGCGCGGGCACGCTGTTGGGGATGGCCAGCACCCGGGTGCCGGGCAGCGGCATCCGCGCGCGCCAGGAGGCGGCGTCGCCCTCGGAGACGGTCACGAAGGCGTCGAGCTTCGGCAGGAACCCGGCCATCTCGGCACGGAGGGCGGGCTTGTGGTGGTTGTGCGTCATGTGCTCCTGCCCGACGAGCACGGCGCCGCGCGGCGCGAACGCGGCGACGTACGCCACCAGTCCGGGCCGGGTGCCGATGACCACGTCGGCGTCGGAGCCGGCACCGGCGTAGTGGGCGCGGACGCGTTCGTCGGTGAGGCGGCTGTACTCCTTGTACCGCGCCTCGTTCCGCGGGAAGTCCTCGGCGGGCTCAAGGTGCCGCTCGTGCTTCGTCTCGTTGGACGGGGAGGAGGGGCGGGTGTCGACGAGCGGTACGACGGTGATGCGCGGGTCGATCGCGAAGAGCGGCTCGTCCCGGTGCCGGAACACGGAGACGATCTCCACTTCGTGCCGTCCGGCCAGCTCCTCCGCGAAGTTCAGCGTGGTGCGGATGGTGCCGCCGATGCCGTAGATGGTGTGGATGAGGAAGGAGACCTTCATCAACGCTCCGTTCAAGTCAGCCGGGGCACCCATGCCCCGCCCCCGGAGACAAGACGGTGATCCTTGGCCACAGGTTGTCCGACCGGAGCGACGTAAACCGGATGTCCCGCTCTTTTCCGGCCCACGGTGGCTCGCCGGCCGCCGGCCCCGGGCCGTGCGCCCCCCGGGGGCGCCGGCGGTGGCACCCCCGGCCGCCCGGAGGCACCGGACACGCCACCACAGCGCGGCGCCCCCGCGCGGTGGGCGTGCGGCAAGGCACCCGGGATGGGTGGCCTGTCGCACGCCCCCGCACGGGGGCGCGTCGCGAACGTCCGGCGCCGGGCGCGATCAGAAGGGGTCGGCCCGGCGCCGGGCGGCGGGGATCAGAACGGGTCGAAGCCGTCGAACTCGCGGTCCGCGTCGTCCCGCTCCGCCTGGCGGTCCTTGCGGCGCTGCGCGGCCGGGCGGGGGGCCTCCATACGGTGGTCCTCGCCCCGGCGGCCGAGCATCTCCGCGCCCGCCATCATCGTGGGCTCCCAGTCGAAGACGACCGCGTCCTCCTCGGGGCCGATGGCGACGCCGTCGCCCGCGCGAGCCCCGGCCTTCATCAGCTGGTCCTCGACGCCGAGGCGGTTGAGGCGGTCCGCCAGGTAGCCGACGGCCTCGTCGTTGCTGAAGTCCGTCTGGCGCACCCAGCGCTCCGGCTTCTCACCGCGCACGCGGTACAGGCCGTCCTCCCCCAGCGTGACCGTGAAGCCCGCGTCGTCCACGGCCTTCGGACGGATGACGATCCGGGTCGCCTCCTCCTTCGGCTTGGCCGCGCGCGCCTGGGCGACGATCTCGGCCAGGGCGAAGGACAGCTCCTTGAGGCCCATGTGGGCGACGGCCGACACCTCGAGGACCCGGTAGCCGCGCGCCTCCAGGTCCGGGCGGATCATCTCCGCGAGGTCCTTGCCGTCCGGGATGTCGATCTTGTTGAGGACGACGATGCGGGGGCGGTCGTCGAGGCCGCCGTACTGCTTCAGCTCCTCCTCGATGACGTCCAGGTCGGTGACCGGGTCGCGGTCGGACTCCAGCGTCGCGGTGTCCAGGACGTGGACGAGCACCGAGCAGCGCTCGACGTGGCGCAGGAACTCCAGGCCCAGGCCGCGGCCCTGGCTGGCGCCCGGGATGAGGCCGGGGACGTCCGCGATGGTGTAGACGGTCGAGCCGGCGGTGACGACGCCCAGGTTCGGGACCAGGGTCGTGAAGGGGTAGTCCGCGATCTTCGGCTTGGCGGCGGACAGCACCGAGATGAGCGACGACTTGCCGGCGCTGGGGTAGCCCACGAGCGCCACGTCCGCGACGGTCTTCAGCTCCAGGACGATGTCGCCGGACCGCCCGGGCTCGCCGAGCAGGGCGAAGCCCGGCGCCTTGCGGCGGGCCGAGGCCAGCGCCGCGTTGCCGAGGCCGCCGCGGCCGCCCTCGGCGGCGACGTACGACGTGCCGTGCCCGACCAGGTCGGCCAGCACGTTGCCCTTCTTGTCGAGGACGACGGTGCCGTCCGGCACCGGCAGGATCAGGTCCTGCCCGTCCTTGCCGGACCGGTTGCCGCCCTCGCCGGGCTTGCCGTTGGTGGCCTTGCGGTGCGGCGAGTGGTGGTAGTCCAGGAGCGTGGTGACGGACTGGTCGACGACCAGGATCACGTCACCGCCCCGGCCGCCGTTGCCCCCGTCGGGGCCGCCGAGCGGCTTGAACTTCTCACGGTGAACGGAGGCACAGCCGTGGCCTCCGTTACCCGCGGCGACATGCAGCTCGACGCGGTCCACGAAGGTGGTCATGTTCTGTGCCTCCAGTTACGACAGTTACGTGCGGAAATGTCTACGTGTTAACACGCGAAGGGCGGACCCGCTTCCCGAATACGTTCGGGAAGTGAGGTCCGCCCTCGCAAAGAACCGAGCAGCCCGATCAGGCAGCGGTCGGAACGATGTTCACGACCTTGCGGCCACGGAAGGTGCCGAACTGCACCGCACCGGGCTGCAGCGCGAACAGCGTGTCGTCGCCACCACGGCCGACGCCCGTACCGGGGTGGAAGTGGGTGCCACGCTGGCGGACCAGGATCTCACCGGCGTTGACGACCTGACCGCCGAAGCGCTTCACGCCGAGCCGCTGAGCGTTGGAGTCGCGACCGTTCCGGGTGGACGATGCGCCCTTCTTGTGTGCCATGTCTCCTCAGTCCCTTACTTCGCAGCCGTGGGGATCGCCGTGACCTTGATCGCCGTGTACTGCTGGCGGTGGCCCTGACGACGGCGGTAGCCGGTCTTGTTCTTGTAGCGCAGGATGTCGATCTTGGCGCCCTTGTGGTGGTCCACGACCTCGGCCTGGACCTTGATGCCGGCCAGCACCCACGGGTCGCTGGTCACAGCGTCGCCGTCGACAACGAGCAGGGTCGAGAGCTCGACCGTGTCGCCAACCTTGGCAGTGGAAATCTTGTCAACCTCAACGATGTCGCCGACAGCAACCTTGTGCTGGCGACCACCGCTGCGCACGATGGCGTACACGCGGATCTCTCTCTCGCTCGGAACGGGAACCCCTGATGCCAGCCGTTCGCACGGACCGGCGGGTCCGTGACTGTCCACGAGGGATGAACGGCCTCTTCCAGCGGCGGGCCGTGCCCGGCCTGCCGGAAGGGAGGTGCTCAGGGGTTGGCGCGCATGGAAACACGCCGACGGTCAAGGTTACGGGCCGAGCCCCGGGGGGTCAAACCGGCCGGGCGGTGCCCGCCCCGGCCGGGCGCGGCGCCGGTGGCCGTATGCTCGCCGGGCGAAGACGCATCCCGGGAGCCGGAAGGCAGAGCACAGTGAATTACAGGGTCCAGCCCACCGCACAGGTCGCCGACAACGCCGAGATCGGCGCCGGGAGCAGTGTGTGGGAGCTCGCGCAGATCCGCGAGGGAGCGAAGCTCGGCGAGGGCTGCGTGATCGGCCGCGGCGCGTACGTGGGCACCGGCGTGCGCATGGGCGACAACTGCAAGCTGCAGAACTACGCCCTGGTCTACGAGCCGGCCGAGCTCGGCGACGGTGTCTTCGTCGGCCCCGCCGTCGTCCTCACCAACGACCACAACCCGCGCTCCGTCGACCCCGACTTCAAGCAGAAGCGCGGCGGCGACTGGGAGGCCGTGGGCGTGCGGATCGCCGACGGCGCATCGATCGGCGCCCGCTCGGTGTGCGTGGCGCCGCTGGAGATCGGCCGCTGGGCGATGGTGGCGGCCGGCGCGGTCGTCACCAAGGACGTCCCGGACTTCGCGCTGGTCGTGGGTGTCCCGGCGCGGCAGGTCGGCTGGGTCGGCCGGGCCGGCGTCAAGCTGGTCGAGCGGGACGGCGAGCCGGGCGTGTGGGAGTGCCCGAAGACCGGCGCGCTGTACGAGGAGAAGGACGGCGCGCTGACCGAGCGCGCCGTCTGACCGGACGACCGAAGGGCCCCGGGGTACTCCCCCGGGGCCCTTCGCGCCGCCGCGCCGGCGCTCAGACCCGCTGCCAGGCCTCCAGCGCCAGGCCCGGCTCCGGCTTCTGGCGGGCGACGCGCAGGGTGCCGTCCGTGCCGAAGGCGGCCATGACGACCCGGCCGCGCCCGTCGAGCGCCAGCGCCGGGGCGCCCACGCACGGGTCGCCGGTGAGCGTCCAGGTCGCGCCGAGCGGCTCGTCCTCCGTCGGGTAGGCGGCGAGGGCGGGGCGCCCGGTGGCGGCGTCCCGGCGGGCCATGATCGTGCAGTCGTGTCCGTCGACCGCGGTACGGAGCAGGGCGACCGGACCGGTGCCCGCGCCGGTGCCGAGGACGGACGGGGCCTTGTCGGACGGGCGCCAGGCCCGGACCGTGCCGTCGTCGGCGTCCTGCCAGAAGTGGGTGAGGCGCCCGGGGCCGGTGCGCTCCGAGGACAGCGAGTCCGCGACGGGGCGGGCCGGGACGTCCTCGGCCCGCTGGAACTTCACGCCCTTGCTCTCCTGCGTCCAGCGCAGGAGGTGGTCCTCCGCGGGCGCCACCAGCTCCATCAGACCGTCGGAGGTGATCGACGCCCGGATGGGTCCGGTGATCCCGCTGCCCTTGAGGTCGGCCCACTTGTTCCACTTGCCCGACGGCACCGAGGACCGCCCGCTGATCCCGCCGCCCACGTTGCGCACGAAGACGTGCAGCGAGCCCTCGGAGTCGATGACGGCCGCGGGCGGGCCGATCCGCCCGGCGAGCTCCGGGTCGTTCGGGTACGGGTTGCCCACCACCGCCCAGTCGCGCACGGCCAGGCCGGACTGGTACTGGAGCGCGAAGACGACGTCGGTGGCGGGGGTGCCGTCCGCGAGGCGGGTACGGCGCAGCGCCACCAGGTGGACGTACCCGTCGGCGCCCTGGGCTATGGAGAGGTGCGGGCCGATGCCGGGCGCCGGGAGCGTCTCGGGGCCGGTCCACCCGGGTCCGCCGGGGTGCCGCTCGGTCCAGCGCAGTACGGCGCCCTCGACCGGGGCGTACGCCGTGAGGCGGCCGTCCTTACCGCGCACCAGCCAGTCGGTGGTGGCCGGGAGGGAGGCGTCGGGCAGGGGGCTGCCGCCCGGGGCGGCGCCAGGGCGCGACGGGGCGTCCGCAGAACGCCTGGATCTCCGCGCGGACCACACCGCCATGGCTCACCGCCGACCTTCCCCTGACCAGTTCGACCCGTTCACGCGCAGCTCCCCCGAGCTTGCGCGACGATAGCATTCCGGCACGTGTTCCCCGGTCCCCCGAAAGGCCCATCCGGCGGGTCCGCGTGGGACGCTTCGTACCGTGCTCACTCTTCTCGTCGTCGACGCCGCGAACGTCGTCGGATCGGTGCCGGACGGCTGGTGGCGGGACCGCCGCGGCGCCGCCGAGCGGCTGCGTGACCTGCTCGTCCCCCGTGCCACCGGAGGGGTGGCCGGGCATCCCGGCCCGCTGGACGTCGTGCTCGTGGTCGAGGGGCGGGCCCGGGGCGTGGAGCCGGTGCCCGGGGTGCGGGTCGACGCGGCGCCGGGCAGCGGCGACGACCGGATCGTGGAGCTGGCCGGCGAGGCCGCCGCGGCGGGGCGCGGCTGCGTCGTGGTGACGGCGGACCGCGAGCTGCGCCGGCGCGTGGCGGCGCACGGCGCCGAGTGCCTCGGCCCCCGGTCCGTACGGCCCTGAGAACCGCGCCGAAACCCCGCCGTCAACTGTTCATGGAATCGTTATCCCGGCCGATCACCGGGCCCGAGCGCCTTCTGACCATGGTCGTCGGACCCCCGGTTTCCGGCCCTTGCTCCGGCCGCGGGCCTGGTCATCCCGGCCATTGCCTACGATGGCACGGCACGCCTCCCTCATCGACCTGTCCCAGTAGAAGAAGAGTGCTCAGTGAAAGTCATCAGCATCGTCGGCGCACGTCCCCAATTGGTGAAGCTCGCTCCGATCGCGGCCGCGTTCGCCGGGACGGAGCACGAGCACTTCATCGTGCACACCGGGCAGCACTACGACGCCGACCTCTCCGACGTCTTCTTCGACGGCCTCGGCATCCCTGACCCGGACGTCCACCTGGGCGTCGGCTCCGGCAGCCACGGCGTCCAGACCGGTGCCGTGCTCTCGGCGCTCGACCCGGTCCTGGAGCGCGAGAAGCCGGACTGGGTCCTGGTCTACGGCGACACCAACTCGACCATCGCCGGTGCCCTTTCGGCCGTGAAGATGCACCTGCCGGTCGCCCACCTGGAGGCGGGTCTGCGCTCCTTCAACCGGCGCATGCCGGAGGAGCACAACCGCGTCCTGACCGACCACTGCGCCGACGTCCTGCTCGCCCCGACCGAGGAGGCCATGCGCCACCTCGCCGACGAGGGCCTGAAGGACCGCGCCGTGCTGGCCGGTGACGTGATGGTGGACATCTGCCTGAAGATCCGGGACGACGTCCTGGCCGGCAAGCACCCCGCGCCGGTGCTGCCGGAGGGCATCGACCCGTCGCAGCCGTTCCTGCTGGCCACGCTGCACCGGCCGGACAACACCGACGACCCGGAGCGCCTGCGCGCGATCATCGACTCGCTGGCCGGTCTGCCGCTCCCCGTCGCGCTGCTCGCCCACCCGCGCCTGGTGGCCCGCGCCCAGGAGCACGGGATCGAGCTCAACACCGGTTCCGTGCACGTCGGCCGGCCGCTGCCGTACGCCGGTCTGGTCGCCGCCGTACTGGCCTCGGCCGGTGTGGTCACCGACTCGGGCGGCCTGCAGAAGGAAGCGTTCCTGCTGGAGCGCATCACCACCACCATCCGCCCCGAGACGGAGTGGGTGGAAACCGTGGACACGGGTTGGAACGTCCTTGTTCCCGACCCGCACACGCTGTCCGCCGGCGAGTGGGCCGCCACGGTGACCCGCGCGGTGCCCACGGCCGACCCCGGCACCCCGTACGGCGACGGACGGGCCGCCCAGAACGTTGTCCGGATCATGGAAGAGTGGAAGGGAGGCAGCCGGCACGCGTGACCGGAACAGGGCCTCTCACGAGGCACTTATCCGTACATGTCACCGTGCTAGCGTCACCGGTTATGTCAGCGTCTCCCAGGTCCGGGCTGCCCGCGACAGGCAAGCGGCCCCATGTGATCTACCTCGCCATCGGTTTCCCGCCAGCGGCCAAGAGCTGCGCGTACCGCATGCGCGAGACCGCGAACCAGTTCATCAACCAGGGCTGGGACGTCACCGTCGTCACCATCGCGCAGGAGTCGTGGGAAAGGGACTCCGGCGTCGACCTCACCCTGCTGGAGCAGGTCGACCCGAAGATCAGGATCGTCGAACTGCCGTTGGTGCGGGAGGACCTGGAGACGGACATCCGTCTGTACAGCGAGGAGCGTGCCCTCAACCCGAACGGGTGGGTCACGCGGCTGCGCCGGCGGCAGATGGAACCGTTCCCCGAGCCCAACTTCGGTGAGTGGCGCGAGGATCTGGAGAAGGCCGTCCTCCGCGTCCACGGCGAGCACCCGGCCGACCTGCTGCTCGCCAGCTGCGTCCCCTACGTCAACCTCGCCGCCGCGTGGAAGCTGTGGGAGGAGGCGAAGGTCCCGTACGCCGTGGACTTCCGCGACGGCTGGTCCATCGACGTCATCGACGGCGTCGAGGCGTTCGCCCGCGACTCCGCCGAGGGCGTCTGGGAGCAGCGGATCCTCGACAACGCGCTCTCCCTGTGGGTCGTCAACGACCCGATCGCGGAGCACTACCGCACCCGCTACCCCGACTTCGCCGACCGCGTCCACGTCGTGCGCAACGGCTACGACGCCGACAGTTCCCCCGGCAAGGCGCACCGCGCCAACCCCGAGGCGGGCCTGGCGTTCGGCTACCTCGGCACCGTCAACTTCACGGTCCCGCACCTGGAGACCGTGCTGAACGCCTGGCGCGCCGCCCGCGAGAGGGAGCCGCTGCTGGCCAACGCCACCTTCGAGGTGCGCGGCCACATCGGCAACGGCTCCGGCCGCGAGGCCAACCGACACGCCGAGGTCCTCAAGCAGGCCGAGGTCGACGGCGTGCGCTTCGGCGGCCCCGCCGCCAAGGCCGAGGTGGCGTCCATCTACGCCCGCTGGGACGCGATGGTCCTCATCCTCATCGGCGGCCGTTACGTCACCTCCGGCAAGGTGTACGAGTACATGGCGACCGGCCTGCCGATCGTCTCGGCGCACGTCGTCGAGCACGACGCCTCCAACGTGCTGCGGGGCCACCCGCTGTGGACGGGGGCCGTCGGCATCGACGAGGAGGGCCTGACCGAATCGTTCATCAAGGCCGCGCACATGGCGGTGGAGACGAGCGACGAGGTCCACGCCGAAGCCATGGCGCACGCCGACCAGTTCACCCGCGAGGCGCTGATGACCGCCGCCGTGAAGCAGCTGATCGACGACCACACCGCCCTCGGGGCACAGCACACCGACACCGCGGACGCCGCCCTCGCCGAGAACCAGATCGTCGCCGGAGGGCCGTCCCTGTGACCAACGTCCTGTTCATCGCCAGCGTCCGGCCCCAGCTGGGCGTGTTCGCCGACTCGGTGCGCAAGTTCCGCGCCGCCGGGGCCACGACGTACCTCGCCGGTACGTTCCCGTTCGACCCGGTGGCCGAGGAGCTCGCCGCCATGGAGCTGGACGGCACCCACCAGCTCCCCCGCAACCTCAACTTCCGCAGCACGGCGCTGCGCCGCAAGGCCCGTATGGCGCCGGGCGGCATGAAGGTGTGGATGCAGGCGGAGCGGGACAGCGTGCTGCGCCGGCTGGCCCGCAAGGCCGACGTCCTGGTGGCGCTCGACGCCGGCGCCGTCTACACCGTGTGGCGCCTGTCGCAGTACTACCGCGTCGAGGAGGCCCACTTCGGGCTGGCGCCGGCCCTCAAGGCCGTCGACCGGGTCAAGGCGAAGGGCACCACCGGCGGCCGGGGCGTCCTGCCGCCGATGGACGTCGTGAAGCAGAACGTCCGCCGCTCGGTGGACGGCCTGCCCGCCACCGTCATGCGGCACGCCACCGCCCGTCCCGTGATGCGCTCCACGGTCGGCGCCCGTATGTGGCGCACGGCCGTCACGGCGCCCGGCGTACCGCCCAAGGTGCGCATCGCGACCTCCCGGTACGTGGCCGAGGGCATGCAGTGGGCGGGCCGCACCAGTGGCGCCGCCCTGGCGCTCGCCGCCGCCGCGTCGAAGATCCCCGACCTGGGGCTCAAGGCGCAGCTGCTGGACGAGGCCGTGATGAAGGAGCTCGGCAAGGGGCTGAACCCGCGCGACCTGGACAAGGCGGTCGCCGCCCAGCTGGCGCACGCCGACGCCCAGTTCGCCGAGGGCGACCACGAGAAGGCGTCGTTCGCGCTGGACCGTGCGCTGTTCCTGGGCTTCCACCGGGTGCTGCACATCGACCAGCTGTCGTCGCCGCTGGCCAAGGACGCGCAGGGCTTCGTCGAACCGCTGTACCGCTCCAAGGTCATGGACGTCATTAAGCGCCCGCAGGGGCGCAGGACCCCGGCGGCCCCGGCGCCCAAGGACCGTCCGCTGCGGCTGCTGGTCACCACCAGCGCCAACGACAACTTCCTGCACCACATCCTGGACCGGTACGGCAACCACGAGGGCGTGGAGCTGCGGTACCTGGACCTCGCGGCGCAGAAGGCGCTCAAGCGGATCGCGTGGGCGGGCCGCCGGGTGCTGGAGGACCGTCTCGCCGGCGGCACCAGCACCTACCAGGAGGAAGTCGAGCGGCTGATGCGCCCGTACCTGGACTGGGCGGACACCGTCTTCCTGGACTGGTCGGTGGGCCCGGCGGCGATGCTGACGACGATCGACCCGGGCGACACCCGGATCGTGGTCCGGCTGCACAGCTACGAGGCGTTCACGCGCTGGCCGCACATGACGGACTTCTCGCGGGTCGACGACCTGATCTACGTCGCTCCGCACGTGAAGGACCTCGTCGAGTCGCTGGTGCCGATGCTGCGCGGCGACAGCGCGCCGCGGGCGCACCTCGTCGACAACGCCATGGACCTGTCGGGCTTCGCCCGCCCGAAGCCGGCCGACGCCCGCTTCAACCTGGGTCTGGTGGGCATCAGCCAGGTCGCCAAGGACCCGATGTGGGCCGTGGACGTGCTGCGCAGGGTGCGGGAGCACGACGAGCGGTACCGGCTGCTGCTGGTGGGCGGCGACATGAACCCGAAGACCAGCCGGGCCACCCGGGACTACCGGCGCCAGTTCGACAAGGAGATCGCCCCGCTGATCGAGCAGGGCGTCGTGCTGAAGCTCGGCCCGACCGACGACGTGCCGTCGGCGCTCACCGACATCGGTGTGATCCTGTCCTCGTCGGTACGGGAGGGCTGCCACGTGGGTCTGATGGAGGGCGCGGCGAGCGCCGCCGTCCCGGTCGCCCGTGACTGGCCGTTCTACGCGGGCAAGCCCAACAGCGCCCGCACCCTGTACCCGGAGGGCTGGGTCGTCGGCTCCACGGAGGAGGCCGCGAGGCGGATCCTGGAGACCACGGCGACCGAGGAGGCGTGGCAGAACGCCGGGAAGCTGGCGTCGGAGTACGCGCTGTCGACGTGGGACTGGCCGGTCGTGAGCAAGGCTTTCGACAAGCTGTTCCTCGGCGAGGATTAGGCAGAGGAGAAAGGGCCCCGGGAGCGATCCCGGGGCCCTTGTCCGTTGGCGGCGGTGTCTACGGGTGGCGCAGCCGCCAGCCCGCCCACGCGGACTCGACCATCTCCCGCACCCCGTGGCGGGCGCTCCAGCCCAGTTCCTCGCGGATGCGGTCGGCGGCGGCCACCACCCGGGCGGGGTCGCCGGGGCGGCGGTCGGTGACGAGCGGCTCGACGTCGGTGCGGCCGGTGACGTCCTGGATGATGCCGACCATCTCCGTGACGGAGACGCCCTCGCCGCGCCCGATGTTCAGGACCAGCGACGCCTCGGGGTCGGCGACCAGCCGGCGGGCGGCGGCGACGTGCGCGGAGGCGATGTCCTCGACGTGGATGTAGTCGCGGATGCAGGTGCCGTCGGGCGTCGGGTAGTCGTCGCCGAAGACCAGTGGCCGCGCGCCCGCCGTGAGGCGTTCGAAGACCATCGGTACGAGGTTGAAGACGCCGTCGTCGCCCAGTTCGGGCGAGGCGGCGCCCGCCACGTTGAAGTACCGCAGCGACGCGGTCGCCATGCCGTGGGTCCGCCCCGTCGCCGTGACCAGCCACTCGCCGGCCAGCTTGGTCTCGCCGTACGGGTTGATGGGCGCGCACGGCGTGGTCTCGGTGACCAGGTCCACGTCGGGCATTCCGTACACGGCCGCGGAGGACGAGAACAGGAACCGGGTCACGCCTGCCTCGACGGCGCCCTCCAGGAGCGTGCGGAGGCCCTCGACGTTCTCGCGGTAGTAGTGCAACGGCTTGGCGACCGACTCGGCGACCTGCTTCTTGCCCGCGATGTGCACGATGCCGGTGACGGCGTGCTCCCGCAGGACGCGGTCGACGGCGTCCCGGTCCAGGACGGTGCCGACCTCCAGGGGCACGCCGGCGGGGAGCCGTTCAGGCCGGCCGGTGCTCAGGTCGTCCAGGACGACGATCCGCTCGCCGCCGGCGGCCATCGCCTTCACCACGTGGGAGCCGATGAATCCGGCGCCGCCAGTAATCAACCAGGTCATGGGTAAACCCTCTGCGAGCCGGCCCTGCCCCGCACGTGCGCGGGGCAGGGCCACTGTTCGTTGTGTACGGGATCGGCCGCGGGGGTCAGCCGCCGATGACGACGCGGCGGACGCCTTCCCAGCGGGCCGGGTCCGTGGTGCGGCGGCCGTCGACCAGGACGGTGACGTCCGGCAGGTCGGAGGCGGCCAGCTCCTTGTACTCGGCGTGGTCGGCCTGGAGGACCGCGGCGGTGACCTTCTCGCCCTGGTGGGGGGTGAGGCCGTGCGCGGCCAGCTCCTCGGCCGTGTACATCGGGTCGGAGACGTACGGGACGGCGCCGCGGGCCTTGAGGGCCTCGACGGTGCCGAACACGCCGGAGAACGCGGTCTCCTTGACGCCGCCGCGGTAGGCGGCGCCCAGCACGAGCACGCCCACGTCCTTCAGGTCGCCGTAGGCGGCGGCCAGCAGGTCGACGGCGTACTCGGGCATCGCGGCGTTGGCCTCGCGGGCCGAGCGCACGACGGTGGCCTCCGGGTCGTTCCACAGGTACATCCGCGGGTAGATCGGGATGCAGTGGCCGCCGACGGCGATGCCCGGCTGGTGGATGTGGCTGTAGGGCTGCGAGTTGCAGGCCTCGATGACCTTCAGGACGTCGATGCCCTGCTGGTCGGCGAACCGGGCGAACTGGTTGGCCAGGCCGATGTTGACGTCGCGGTACGTGGTCTCGGCCAGCTTGGCGAGCTCGGACGCCTCGGCGGTGCCCAGGTCCCACACGCCGTTGGCGCGCGGCAGGTCGTCGCGCTCGTCGAAGTCGAGGACCTGCTCGTAGAACTCGACGCCGTGCTTCGCCGATGCCTCGTCAATGCCGCCGACGAGCTTGGGGTAGCGGCGCAGGTCGGCGAAGACCCGGCCGGTGAGGACGCGCTCCGGGGAGAAGACCAGGTGGAAGTCCTCGCCCGCCTTGAGACCGGAGCCCTGCTCCAGCATCGGCGCCCAGCGGGTGCGGGTGGTGCCGACCGGGAGGGTGGTCTCGTAGGAGACCAGGGTGCCCGGCTTGAGGCCCTTGGCGATGGCCTTGGTGGCGGAGTCCATCCACCCGAAGTCCGGAGTGCCCTCGGCGTCCACGAACAGCGGGACGACGACCACGACGGCCTCGGACTGGGCGACGGCGGCCGCGGTGTCGGTGGTCGCGGACAGCAGACCGGCGTCGACGGTCTGCTTCAGCAGCCGGTCGAGGTCGTGCTCGCCGGGGAAGGGCTCGGTGCCGGCGTTGACCAGCTCGACGACCTTCTCGTTGACGTCGGCGCCGATGACCTTGTGGCCCTTGGCGGCGAACTGCACGGCGAGCGGCAGGCCGATCTTGCCGAGCGCGACTACACAGATATTCATCGGGTCAGTTTCCTCTTCACACGGGACATCAGTTGACGCAGTCGCTTGCCCACGCCGAGCGAGGGCTCCCAGAGCGGAGCCGTGGTGATCACCAGCCGCCCCTTGGGGTTGGCGTTGGCGGAGATCCGGTACGGGATCCTCTCCCGCCAGCGCCGGGCCAGGGGCAGCGGCCTGCCGCGGACCGGCACGGGGACCTCGTACGTCGAGCCTGCCACGTCGGCGTACACGCGCACGCCGAGCTTGGCGCTCTTCGGGGTGACCGGGATACGGGCGGTCAGCAGGGTGCCCTCGCCGTCCTCGGTCGGCTTGCGGGTGAACTCCCCCACCGGCTCGGGCAGTTCGTGTCCTACGGGGAGCCGGCGGGCGCCCGGCTTGTCGGCGCTCTTCGGCATGGCCCTGGTGGCGAGCCTCACGACGGCGGAGCCGGTCTCGCCGGTCAGCCCGAGCCGTACGGCCAGGTCGACGGCCATGTCGTCGCCGTTCTGGTCCCACTCGGCCGACACCAGCGACGCGCCCTCGGCCAGCCGGCCGGGGACGGACTCGCCGATCACCTCGTACACGCGGTCGGGCAGCCCCACCGCCGGGTCGCGGAAGCCGGGGTACCGGACGTACGCCCGGCCGTCCTCCAGCAGCAGCGGCGGCGACCCGTGCGCGGCCTCGTCCTCGATGGCCTTCACGAGCAGGTCGACCGCGCCGCGCCGGGCCAGGCATATCCGCACCCGCCGCTTGACGTCCATGGAGTCGCGCAGCTCGTCGGTGAAGTACGCGTCCGCCAGCTTCGCGATGCCCGCGCACACCTCGGTGCGCGTCACCGCGTCCAGGGCCGGGAAGTCGTCCTGGACGAGCTTGGCGAGCTCCCAGGTGAAGTGGCGTTTGAGGACCGCGTCTCGCTTCGGGCCGGCCTCGATCAGCGAGGCGGCGAAGTGCATGATCCGCTCGGTGCAGCGCAGCCGGGACAGGTGGTTCGCCCGGTACGTGATGTTGCTGGCGTCGCCGCGCTTGACGGCGTAGTAGAACGTGTAGTCCGCCAGGACCGAGATCTTCCCGGCCCGTACGCACGCCTCCAGGGTGAACGGCTGGTCGGAGCCGACCGGCAGGTCCTCGGGGAAGCGCAGGCCGTACTTCTCCACCAGCTCGCGGCGGAAGAGCTTGGTGTTGGCCAGCGTGAACGGCAGGGCCGACTCGTACAGCGAGACGTCCGGGTCGCTCTTCTTGTAGAGCGCCTGGTGGACGTAACGGCCGTTGGTGCCCACCATCTTGCCGACGACGACGTCGGAGCCGTGCTCGTCGGCACAGGCCACCATCCGGGCGAGGGCTTCCTTGCCCAGGTAGTCGTCGGACCCGATGAAGTACACGTAACGACCGGTGGCCAGCTCCAGGGCCCGGTTGCTGGGAGCAGCCGGGCCGCCGGAGTTGGCCTGATGGATCACCTTGACAGTGTTCGGGTACTTCTCCGCGAAGCGGTCCAGTTCCCGGCCACTGTCGTCGGTCGAGCCGTCGTCGACGGCCACGACCTCGAGCCGGTCCAGCCCGATGCTCTGCCCCACCAGCGAGTTCAGGCACTCGGTGAGGTACGGCATCGTGTTGTACACGGCTACCACGACGGTGACATCGGGTGTGGTCAACTGGCCACGTCCTCCGGGGTGAGCCGCACGGTGACACCGCGGTCGGCGGAGTCGATGACGGCCGCGGCCACCTCCACCGTACGCAGACCCTGGCGCAGCGTGCAGATGTCGTCCGACTTGCCGAGGACGGCGTCCCGGAACAGCTCGTGCTCGACGAGGAGCGGCTCGCGCTTCGGGATGGCGTAGCGGATCATGTCGCCCTCGGACACCCCGCGGAACGCGCGCAGCGCCTCCCACTCGGTGGCGATCGCGGCGTTGGAGTAGAACGTGAGGTCGGCGGTGAGGGTGTCGGCGATGAAGCAGCCCTTCTCGCCGGTGACCGACGTGAAGCGTTCCTTCAGCGGGCTCAGCCAGTTGACCAGGTGGTTGACCATCGTGCCGTCGGTGAGCTGGCCGACGGCGGAGACCATGTCCTCGTGCGGGCGGCCCGACTTGGACACCGTGTGCGCGGCGATCGACGTGTACTGCTGGCCGGTGACCCAGCCCGTCAGGTCGATGTCGTGGGTCGCGAGGTCCTTGACCACGCCGACGTCCGCGATCCGGTGCGGGAAGGGGCCCTGCCGGCGGGTGACGACCTGGTAGACGTCGCCCAGCTCGCCGGCCTCCAGGCGCGAGCGGAGGCTGCGCAGCGCCGGGTTGCAGCGCTCGATGTGGCCGACGCCGGCCACCAGGCTCCGCGACTCGAACGCCTCGACCAGGCGGCGGGCGCCGTCGACGGTGTCGGCGACCGGCTTCTCGATCAGCGCGTGCACACCGGCGTCGGCCAGCTTCAGGCCGACTTCCTCGTGCAGCGCGGTCGGGCAGGCGACGACCGCGTAGTCGATGCCCAGCGAGATCAGTTCCTCGACGGTGGACAGGACGGGTGCGCCCTGGGCCCAGCCGTTCTTGTCGCCCATCGGGTCGACGACGCCGACGAGGGTCACACCGTCCAGCCCGGCCAGTACGCGGGCGTGGTGGCGTCCCATCGAGCCGAGGCCGATCAGACCGGCCCGCAGTCCAGCAGCAGTCACAGGTTCTCTCCCAGCGCGTTCACGGCGGTGACGATGCGCTCAAGGTCGTGTCGGCTCAGCGAGGGGTGCACGGGCAGCGAGACGACCTCGGCGGCGGCCTTCTCCGTCTCGGGCAGGTCCCAGTTCCGGCCGGCCTTCTGGTCCGGCTCCCAGTACGGCTTCAGCCGGTGGATGGGGGTCGGGTAGTACACGGCGTTGCCGATGCCGGCCTCGGTGAGCTTCGCCATCGCGGCGTCGCGGTCACCGCCCCGCACGCGGATCGTGTACTGGTGGTAGATGTGGCGCGCGCCCTCGGCGACGATCGGCGTGACGACGTTCGGCGCGGTGATGTGCTCGCTGAGGTACGCGGCGTTGGCGATGCGCGTCTCGGTCCAGCCGTGCAGCTTGGCCAGCTGGACGCGGCCGACGGCGGCGGCGACGTCGGTCATGCGCATGTTGGCGCCGACGATCTCGTTGGCGTACCGCTGCTCCATGCCCTGGTTGCGCAGCAGGCGCAGGGTGCGGGCCGTCTCGGCGTCGGCGGTGGAGATCATGCCGCCCTCGAGGGAGTGCATGTTCTTCGTCGGGTAGAAGCTGAACGTGCCGCCGGAGCCGAACGCGCCGACCGGGGTGCCGTTCAGGGCAGCGGCGTGCGCCTGGCAGGCGTCCTCGACGACGGCGAGCTTGTGCTTCCCCGCGATGGCCATGATCTTGTCCATGGCGGCCGGGTTGCCGTAGATGTGGACCGGCATGATCGCGGCGGTGCGCGGGGTGATCGCGGCCTCGACCGCGGCCGGGTCGATGTTGAAGCTGTCGGCCTCGATGTCGACGAAGACGACGTCGGCGCCCACCAGGCGGACCGCGTTCGCCGAGGCGGCGAACGAGAAGGACGGGACGATCACCTCGTCACCCGGGCCGATGTTCAGCGCCATCAGAAGGAGGTGCAGCGCCGACGTACCGGAGTTGACGGCGACGCAGTGGCGCCCGTCGACCAGCTCGGAGAATCCCTCCTCGAAGGCGGCCACTTCGGGGCCCTGTACGACGCGGCCGGTGCGCAGTACGCGTACGGCGGCCTCGATCTCTTCTTCACCGATGACCGGGCGGGCAGCGGGGATGGGCTGCTCGTTGATGCTCGGCATGGACGTCCTCCTTGAACACCGCAAGAGCTCTTTGTGGCAGAGGTCTGAAGGGTGTTGCGGAGGCTGACAAGGCCGCGCTTACCCCTCCGGCGCGATGCCGACGCCCTACCGAGGAATGCTGGGACCGGTCTGTCCCGGAACCGGGTCGGTCACCGACCGTAGTCTTCGGGCGGGGCCCGCCCACGGCAGCGACCGGCGTCACATTATCAGGAATTTCCTGGTCAATTTCGGGGCCGTTAACCGTTGGAGGCATCGATTCCGAAACAAAAGCCCGCAGCGGGCCCGGGTGAATCCGGGTCGTCACGTGGGACGTTCATTCGGCGATCACCAACTGTTCGGCGGCCGGGCCGCCCCGGTTCGCCGTGAGCGCTGTCACGTCGAACCGGGGCCCCGCGTGGCTACTGCTCGGCCGGAGCGGTCTCCTTCGCGGCCGACTTGGTGGCCTTCGCCGTCTTGGCCGCCTTCGTCGTCGCCGACTTGGTGGCCGTCTTCTTGGCCGTCGTCTTCTTCGCCGCGGTCGTCTTCTTGGCGACCGTCTTCTTGGCGGCGGCCTTCTTCGCCGGGGCCTTCTTGGCGGTCTTGCGCGCCGCGGTCTTCTTCGCCGGGGCCTCGGCCTCGGCGGCCTCCGCCTCCGGTGCCTCGGCCTCGGCGGCCGGGGCGTCGTCGGCCGTGGCCTCCGCCGCCTTCGGCTCCGGTGCCTCGTCCGCCTTGGGCTCCGCCGTCGAGCCGCTGCTCACGACGATGACCGCGGCTTCCGCGGCACCCGCCGGGGAAGCCGCCGGAGCGGTGACCTTGCGGACCACGCGGCGCCGCGCACGCGGCGGGGCGGCCACGGGGGCCTCCTCGGCGGCCGGCTGCTGCTCCTGGACCGGCTCGGGGCGCGGCTCCTCGGCCTGCTCGGCCTCGACCAGCGCGGCCTCGACCGGCTCCGGCCGGACCGGCGCGGGCTCCTCGGCCACCACCGGCTTCGGCGGGCCCGCCGGGGCGGACGCCTTACGGGTGGCGCGCCGACGGGTACGGCCCTGCGGCGCCTCGGGGGCGGGAGCCGCCTCCGGGGCGGTCGTCTCCTCGGCCGCGGTGGCGAGCGCCGGGAGCGCCTCCACCTCGATGGCCTCCGGGGCCACTTCGGCGACGCCCAGGACCGGCTCGGGCTCCACGGCGGCCTTCGGCGCACCGGCCGGAGCCGTCGCCTTGCGGGACGCCCGGCGACGCGAACGGCCACGGCCCGCGGCCGCCTCGGCCTCCGCGACGCTGGAGTACAGCTCCTCGTCCGGACGGAACGGCTCCTCGACCGCCACCGGGGCGGCGACCTCGGCCGCGAGTTCGGCCTCGGTCTCCGTCTCGGTCTCCGTCTCGATCCCGGTCTCGGTCTCCGACTCGGCGCCGGCCGTCTCCGGCTCCGCCTCGGCGGCCCGGCCACGCTTCTTGGACCGCTTGCCGCCGTTGCCGCCGCCACCGGTGGTGGTCGGCTGCTCCATGTGCACGATGACGCCACGGCCGTTGCAGTGGACGCAGGTCTCGGAGAAGGACTCCAGCAGGCCCTGGCCCACCCGCTTGCGGGTCATCTGGACCAGGCCCAGCGAGGTGACCTCGGCGACCTGGTGCTTCGTGCGGTCCCGGCCCAGGCACTCCAGCAGACGCCGCAGCACCAGGTCCCGGTTGGACTCCAGCACCATGTCGATGAAGTCGATGACGACGATGCCGCCCAGGTCGCGCAGCCGCAGCTGGCGCACGATCTCCTCGGCCGCCTCCAGGTTGTTCCTGGTGACGGTCTCCTCCAGGTTGCCGCCCTGGCCGGTGAACTTGCCGGTGTTGACGTCGACCACGACCATCGCCTCGGTCTTGTCGATCACCAGCGAACCACCGGACGGCAGCCAGACCTTGCGGTCCAGCGCCTTCATCAGCTGCTCGTCGATCCGGTACGTCGCGAAGACGTCGGTCTCCGACGTCCAGCGCTGGAGCCGGTCCGCCAGGTCGGGCGCGACGTGCGACACGTACCCGTGGATCGTCTTCCACGCCTCGTCGCCGCTGACGATCACCTTCGAGAAGTCCTCGTTGAAGATGTCGCGGACGACCCGGACGGTCATGTCGGGCTCACCGTAGAGAAGGGTCGGGGCGTTGCCGCTCTTCGCCTTCTTCTGGATGTCCTCCCACTGCGCCTGGAGACGCTCGACGTCACGGCGCAGTTCGTCCTCGCTCGCGCCCTCGGCGGCGGTGCGCACGATGACGCCCGCGTCCTCGGGGACGATCTTCTTGAGGATGGTCTTCAGCCGGGCCCGCTCGGTGTCGGGCAGCTTGCGGCTGATACCCGTCATCGAGCCCTCGGGCACGTAGACCAGGTAGCGGCCGGGCAGGGAGACCTGGCTGGTGAGACGGGCGCCCTTGTGGCCGATCGGGTCCTTCGTCACCTGGACCAGGACGGACTGGCCCGACTTGAGCGCGGTCTCGATACGGCGCGGCCCGTTGGCCATGCCGAGTGCCTCGAAGTTGACCTCACCGGCGTACAGGACGGCGTTGCGGCCCTTGCCGATGTCGACGAACGCGGCCTCCATGGACGGCAGGACGTTCTGCACCTTGCCCAGGTAGACGTTGCCGACGTAGCTGGTGGCCTGCTCCTTGTTGACGTAGTGCTCGACGAGCACGTTGTCCTCGAGGACGCCGATCTGGGTGCGCTCGCCGCTCTGGCGGACGACCATCACGCGCTCGACGGCCTCGCGGCGCGCCAGGAACTCCGCCTCGGTGATGATCGGCACCCGGCGGCGGCCCTGCTCGCGGCCCTCGCGGCGGCGCTGCTTCTTCGCCTCCAGGCGGGTCGAGCCCTTGATGGACTGCACCTCGTCGGACGGCTCGGGCTTCTCCCGCGCGGGGCGCGGCTCGCGGACCTTGACGACCGTGCGGACGCCGTCCTCCTCGCCGGCCGGCTCCGGCTCGGCGCCCGTGTCACCGCTGCGGCGGCGGCGGCGACGGCGGCGGCGGGAGCTGCTGGTACCGGCGGCGGACGGAGTGCCGGCCTCGTGCTCGTCGGCCTCCTCGTCCTGCTCCTCGTCCTGCTCCTCGTCCTCGGCGCCACCCTCCTCGGCGCGGGTGGCCTCTTCGGCCTCCTCCCCCTCGGTGGCGTCGCCACGACGGCGGCGGCGGCCACCACGACGACGGCGGCGCGAGGGGCGGTCCCCGTACTCGTCGGCGGCCTCCGCCTCGGCTTCGGCCTCGGGCTCCTCGTCCTCGGCCTCGGGCTCGGGAGCCGTGCGCACCACCGGCTCCACCTCGACGGCCGGCTCGGCGGACTCGCCACGGCGCCGGCGCCGGCGACGGCCACCGGTCTCGGGCTGCTGCTCGGCGGCGACCTCGACGACGGGCGCCTCGGCGACCTCCGCGGTCTCCTCCTCGTCGGCGGCCTCTGCGGCGGCAGCGGCGGCAGCGGTCTCCGGGGTCTGGAACATCGGCTCGGCGAAGACCGGGGCCTGGAAGACGGGCACGGCGGGCCGCGCGGCACGGCGGCCACGGGACTGCTCGGCCTTCTTGGACGGCTCGGCCGTGAACTGCGGGGCGGTGGCGCGGCGGCGCG
The DNA here is from genome assembly GCF_056432045.1 of Streptomyces sp. NPDC045701. Taxonomy (NCBI): domain Bacteria; kingdom Bacillati; phylum Actinomycetota; class Actinomycetes; order Kitasatosporales; family Streptomycetaceae; genus Streptomyces; species Streptomyces sp. NPDC045701. The sequence continues at coordinate 151,361 of NZ_JBWKJV010000002.1, forward strand.
TACGGCCGCGCGTGGCGGCCTGCTCGGCGGCGGCGACCTCGGTCCCGGCGTCGTCGGAGGAGATCTGCGCGACGGTGTCGGCCGGCAGGGTCTCGCCCGTCTCGGTGGCGGCCTCGTCCTCCGCCGGGGTCTCCGTCGCCGCCTGCGGGGCGCCGGCGGGCGCGGTGGCCTTACGGGTGGCGCGGCGGCGCGTACGACGCGGCGCGGCCTCGGCCTCGGGCTCGTCGGCAGTGGCGTCGGCGGCCGGCGCCTCGGCGGGCGCGGCCTGGGGCTCCTCGGCGGGGGCCTCGGCGACCTGCGGGGCACCCGCCGGGGCGGTCGCCTTACGGGTGGCGCGGCGACGCGTACGGGCCGGAGCCGCCTCGGGCGCCTCGGCGACCGGGG